>CABQOJ010000018.1 GCA_902465775.1 uncultured Porphyromonas sp.
TTTACGTAGTTTACTTCTTCATGGATAAGAAGCTCGACCAGCAGCTAGAAGCAGCCCATGCAGCTGTGGAGAAAGAGGAGGAAGAGCCCTTTAAGTTTAGAGACCTCGGACATGTCTTTGGCAACTCAATGTTTTGGATCGTTGCCATCCTGTGCGTCCTCTACTACTCAGCTATCTTCCCCTTCCAGAAGTTTGCTACCGAGATGCTGGTGAGCAACGTGGGCTTCGAGCAAGATGTGGCTGCTAAGATCTTTAGTCTCTTCCCAGTGGGCGCTATGGTGATCACTCCGATTTTGGGCTTCTACCTAGATGCACGTGGCAAGGGTGCGACGATGCTGATAATCGGTGCTATCTTGATGATTGTCTGCCATGGTACGTTTGCTTTCTTCCCATTCAGCACTGTCTCTCATGGACTGGCGGCTACCATTGCTATCATAGCCATCGTGGTACTGGGCATCTCCTTCTCATTGGTTCCTGCAGCTCTATGGCCTTCCGTACCTAAGATTATCCCAGGTAAGGTGCTAGGCTCTGCTTACTCAGCAATCTTCTGGATTCAGAACATCGGACTCATGGCTGTGCCTATGCTCATTGGTGCCATCCTCGATGCAAACAATCAGAATGTAGCTCCTGGACAGCCTAAGGACTACTTCCAGGCTATGCTTGTCTTTACCGCGTTTGGTGTTGTAGCTCTCATCACGGCTATACTCCTTAAGGCAGCTGACAAGAAGAAGGGCTACGGCCTTGAGTTGCCGAACATTAAGAAGTAACTTATCCGTCGGGGAGGGGGTTCTTTTGGCGTGTGGCATCGCACCTTTTAGGGCAGACTTAACTGGGTGATGTAGGCTACTCGCAAAAATCTTCGTACATTTGTGCCGAGAGAGCTAGCTATACGTGATAGCACACTCCAAAAGAACTACCATTCCACCGAAGAAATAAGATAACTCGCTATATGGAAATCAAGAAATCACCCCACGCAGACCTAAGAAGGACGATACCCTTATCGTTGGCTATGGGATTTGTCTTAGCTCTAGGTATCCTTTATACCGCTCTAGAGTGGACCTCTACAAAGGACGATAGTACAGACGATATGACTGCACTCAATATCGCCGACATGGAGGATGCGCTCATCATCAACGAGCAGCAACAAGAGCAGCCCGAGCCCGAACCCGAGGCTCCACAGGAGGTCGTAGAGGTAGCACTACCTGAGGAGTTTAAGGTAGTGGACGATAGCAAGGAGGTTGCTAAGATTTCAATTGTCTCTGTAGACCAGGATCGTGAGCTACCACCGCCACCCGTTATCGTACAGCCTGTACAGACAGTCGAGGAGCCTGAGGATCAGATCTTCGAGATCGTTGAGAATCCCGCTGTACCCCCCATGGGTGATATACCCTCAATGCTTAAGTGGATTGCTAATCACATCGAGTACCCACAGAGTGCTCTAGACAATAACATCCAGGGTAAGGTCGTGCTCCGCTTCGTCGTGGAGAAGGACGGATCTATCGGAGATGTGATTGTAGCACGCAAGGTAGACCCCGCACTAGACAAAGAGGCTATCCGTGTGCTTAAGTCTATGCCTAAGTGGACGCCAGGTAAGCAGCGTGGTAAGCCTGTACGCTCTTACTTTACACTGCCTGTTGCCTTCGTGCTAGGCTAATGCAAAAGGCGTGACCCCCTTTCTGTAATAACACAATGCGCTATCGGATGATATAGGTGTCTCCCTACGTTGTTGACCCAACCTGCTACCAAGTAGCTCTGGTAGGTAGACATGTATATCACCCCTTAGCTCCGTATCACAGGAGGTCTCTACACCTCATACTAAACCAAGGAATGTCTCACACAGTAGAAGCCAAAGATCTGGGGGCTTATCGTCAGATAGTGCAGGATACACTGCAGCGTCTGAAGCTAGATAAGCGCACACCTCAAGCTCTCTACGCTCCGATACGGTACACGTTGGAGCAAGAGGGAGCTAAGCGTGTGCGTCCAGTCCTGGCTCTCTTGATGCAGGCGTACTTACGTCCCGAGGCACCCTTGGTAGCATCGCCTATAGTAGCCCTAGAGGTCTTTCACAACTTTACGCTACTACATGACGATGTGATGGACAATTCTCCCGTACGGCGTGGCAAGCCCTCGGTCTATGCTAAGTATGGACTGACACCTGCCATCCTCTCGGGAGATGCTATGCTCATTCTAGCTTATCAGATGCTTACAGAGGGTGTCTCTGCTGAGATGCTCCTTGATCTGATACAAGACTTCAATAAGATGGCTACGCTCATCATGGAGGGTCAGCAACTAGACCTCGAGTATGAGCAGCTAGACTATGTCTCTAAGGAGCAATACCTAGAGATGATCGGCTACAAGACAGCGATCTTGATAGCCACGGCAACGCGCTTTGGAGCTATCCTCTCGAAGGGGAGTGCTGCAGAGCTCGAGTCCTCTTACGCTTTTGGGTGGAACCTCGGGTTAGCCTTTCAGCTTCAAGATGACTACTTAGATCTATACGGAGATAGTGAGACCTTTGGCAAGCCTCTCGGAGGGGATATCCTAGAGGGCAAGAAGACTATCCTCCATACACTCGCCTATGCTACAGCTTCTCCCGCTCAGCGACAAGCACTCATAGAGGCGATGCGTAGATCTAACGAGCAGGCTGAAGAGAAGATCTCAGCTGTCAAGGCTCTATATGACGAGATGGACGTAGCTACACAAGTGCAGGCACTCGTGCGAGACTACTTAGCAGAGGCGCAGAGTGCGCTAAAGGCTTTGGAGTCAGCTTGTGGTAGAGAGGCTACGCAGTTGCGCGCTTTTGTAACCAAAATAGCGGAGCGCAATACTTAAACGCTCAGTCCTTAGCGAAGGACTGGCAACTTTGTAGCGAAAGGGAGAGCTTCCCTTTGGTTAGATCGAAGAGGTAGGACAGAGATATGCTGATAGATACCCACACACATATATATGGTGTCGAGTATGACGCAGATAGAGAGGCTGTCATCTCAGCAGCCCGTCAGGCGGGGGTAGGCTATATGGTTATGCCCAATGTAGATCTCACGTCACTTCCTCTACTAGTCGAGACTCACCGCAGCTATTCTGATCGTACAGCGATGGCGCTAGGGCTGCACCCCACCTCGGTGGAGGCAGATTACGCCGAGCAGCTACGTCAGCTACGCCAATACATAGCTCAGTCTAGTGAGGCAATAGTAGCGATAGGGGAGATCGGACTAGACTTCTATTGGGATCGTACCTACGCCGACGAGCAGCAGAAAGCTCTCATCGAGCAGGTCGGATGGGCTACAGAGCTAGACCTACCGGTGATACTGCATGTACGATCAGCACTGGACGAGACGATCGACCTCCTGACCTCTCACTTCGCTCCCGAGCAGCTTCGAGGAGTCTTTCACTGCTTCGAAGGCGAGGAGACACAGCTACAGCGCATATTGGATCACTTGCCACTGATGATGATAGGGATCAATGGCAATGTAACCTATAAGCGGTCTCGCACCGCTCGACTACTGTCTCAGATACCTCTAGACAAGATGCTTCTAGAGACAGACGCACCCTATTTGGCTCCTATTCCCCAGCGGGGGAAGCGCAATGAGCCAGCATATTTAGTTCATACAGCTAGCTATGTCGCAGATCAGATAGGCATCTCGCTAGAGAGCTTGGCAGAGCATACGACAAGCAATGCTATACGGCTCTTTTCGTTAGACTTAGTCGGCTAGCCGACGATCGTAACAGATCACAAAGCCTCCCGAATTAGGTTGTGAAAAGTGAGGTCGACGGTCTAGATGCGTGCTAAGTCGCCAAATTTCTTTAGATTTGCACTACTAAACGGATCAAGAGAGCCTATTTACTGACACAGATAGCTGGAAAGAACAAGTAAGCATAGCAAGACAGAACAAACATAATAGACCCATAAGGAGAGATGCTCGAGTGGCTGAAGAGGCACGCCTGGAAAGCGTGTAAACGTCGAAAACGTTTCGAGGGTTCGAATCCCTCTCTCTCCGCAGTAATAACAATCAAACTAGAAATAATCAACTAACACAACTATCGCAATGAAAAAGTTATTTGCAACGTTATCATGCATGGCTCTACTCACACTGGGCCTCACACAGATGACCTACGCACAGGAGGCTGCTCCAGCAGCTACAGACACCACAGAGGAGGTGACACCAGCTGTCGCTGATGAGGCTGTTGAAGTCGACATGGAGGCTGTCATGGAGCAAGACGCTACGGCTGATCAGACCTTCCACCAGGCTCTCAAGACCAAGTTCATCGAGGGTGGTGCTGACTTTATGGCACTCATCGCACTCGTCCTGATCCTCGGTCTCGTTCTCTGCCTAGAGCGTATCATCTACCTCAACCTAGCAGACAATAACTACGAGGCATTCCTACGCAAGCTCGAGGAGGCTCTCAACCGCGGTGACATGAACGGCGCTAAGGACATCGCACGCAACACCCGTGGTCCTGTTGCTTCTATCGCATACCAGGCACTGATGCGCTTTGACCAGGGCATCGACGTAGTCGAGCGTTCTATCGTCTCCTACGGTGGTGTACAGGGCGGACTCCTCGAGAAGAACCTCTCATGGATTACCCTCTTCATCGCTATTGCACCTTCACTCGGATTCCTTGGTACCGTCGTTGGTATGGTCATGGCATTCGATAAGATTGAGAAGGTTGGTGATATCAGCCCGACGGTCGTCGCTGGTGGTATGAAGGTGGCTCTGATCACGACCATCGGTGGTCTGATCGTTGCTATGATCCTACAGGTCTTCTACAACTACATCCTATCTAAGGTTGAGTCTATCCTCAATCGTATGGAGGATGCCTCAATCACGCTAGTTGACTTTGCTATCAAGTACAACCTCCATAAGTAATACGCAACCATGGCAGTAACCAAAATTCGTAAGATCTCTAGCTGGACGCTACTAGTACTCTTAGTAGTCTCCGTTGCGGTCTGCCTTGCGTTTTTCGTCGGGGGAGTCGAGCTAGATGCTTCGGGCAATAAGGTCTATGCCAATACAGACTTAGTCTTGTATTGGGGCTATGCACTTGTTGCGCTGACGCTCGTAGCGACCATCATATTCGCTATCGCCTCCCTAATCCAAGGATTCCGCACTAATCCTAAGAAGGCTCTACAGGGTCTCTTAGTCTTCATCCTATTGATAGTCATACTAGGTGTCACCTATGCTATAGGTGATGGTACTCCCATGTCTGTCAATGAGGACTCAGCACAGTATAATACTCCAGGGTGGCTCAAGACCATCGATATGTGTATCTACACAGCCTACACGCTAGTAGCCCTTATTATCGTAGGTGTCATCTGGGGTGCTATCCGCAAGAGTCTGTCCAAGTAAGTAATCAAACATATCAGTAAAGAGCAATGTCTAGAACTAAAAAGAAGGTACCCAGTATCAATGGGTCATCCATGGCCGACATCTCTTTTATTCTTCTGATCTTCTTCTTGATTACTACTTCAATGGACACCGATCAGGGACTAAAGAGGCGCCTACCGCCGTTGGTTCCCCCCGAGCAGAAGCAACAGGATATCGAGATACGTGACCGTAACGTATTGCGTATCCTTGTGAACCGCTCGGATCAGATAGCTATCATCAAGAAAGATGCGTCAGGACGTGACGATATGGCTATCGTACCTCTTGAGAGGCTTAAGGATCGTGCTGTCGAGTTCATCCTCAACCCCCAGGATCTGCCACATCTCCCAGAGAAGGAGACACGCTACATCGCTGGACTAGGGGATCGCGTCGTGACGACATCATCGTATGCTATCTCGCTCAAGAACGAGGTCGAGACCAGCTACCAGATGTATATCGATGTACAGAACGAGCTACTCCGAGCTTACAATGAGGTATGGGATATCGTCGCTCAGAAAGAGTTTGGTCAGCCATACGATGACCTGACACCTGATAAGCAGAAGGTTGTCGTCGACTGCTATCCGATGCACATCTCTGAGATGCCACTCAACTCGTAAACTTCAACTTATAGCGCATAATTATGGGAAAGTTCAAACAAGCTGGAGGGCGTACGATGCCTGAGCTGAATACCTCCTCACTGCCAGACTTGATTTTTGCCTTTCTGTTCTTCATCATGATGGTGACGAGTATCCGAGAGGTGACTCCTAAGGTTGCCTTTCAGAATCTCCCCACAGCGACTGAGCTCACCAAGTTGGAGGAAAAGTCTCTCGTATCCTTTATCTATGTAGGTAAGCCTATTCCTGAGCTACAGGCTAAGTTTGGTACAGCACCAGCTATCCAGCTCAACGATCAGATTACCACAGATCCCTCTGCCGTCTATGGCTTTGTCAAGGACGAAGAGGCTCAGATACAGGATGAGCGTCGCAAGCTGATGACCGTCTCTATCAAGGGCGATGCATCTACCAAGATGAAAATCATAGCAGATATCAAGAATGAGCTACGTCGTGCTGACGCATTGAATATATCATACTCAGCAAGACCTAAGCGAGATAACTAAAAGAGACATATTGCGCTAAGCAATAGACTCTCTCACTCAATAGGAGGAGGGTGCCACAGAAATAAAGCTGGCATCCTCCTCTTCTTTTTCTACTTGCTGTGAGCATCTCGTTTCCAGAGCTGGAACGTTTTTGGAAACTTAACAAATAGGGGAGGAGGGGGTGGGGAGGCTCTGACTTTCTACCGAAGAAATGAGAAATCGCCACGGAGGAGACGGCAAATTCTTCGGAACTTTGATTTGTTTCTTCCGAAGTTTCATTTGACTCTTCCGAAGTTTCATTTCGCGCCTCCGTGGGGAATATTTACTTCCCAGTGAGCTGTTTGCTGTTTCCTCCCTAGATATCAGAGTGTAGAGGCATCGTCAGCCTGCTCGAGTCACTAGCTCCTGGTAGATCGAGGAGTGAAATTTCGCCTCAGCGAGCGGTCTAGAGGGGGAATAAGGTGCTTTGTCCATCGCTTTTTGCTATCTTTGTGGCATGATTGTAAAGAGTCGGTATGAGGCACCTTGAGAGCCTGTGCACGACTATACGAAACGAAATGACACTGCTCTGAGTAAGCAACAGACAATAAAATAAAGGAAAAACAGGAATGGTTCGAGTTAGATTTGCACCTAGTCCCACGGGGCCACTACATATAGGTGGCGCACGGACAGCACTCTTCAATTATCTCTTCGCGCGTCATCATGGTGGCACGATGGTGCTACGTATAGAGGATACGGATAGCAAGCGCTTTGTGCCTGGAGCTGAAGACTATATCATTGAGGCGCTACAGTGGCTGGGGATAGAGATCGATGAGGGTATCGGCAGTGACAATCAGCCTTACGGTCCCTATCGTCAGAGTGAGAGACGGGAGATCTATCGTGAGTATGTGCAGCAGCTCATAGAGCGTGGCGCTGCTTACTATGCTTTTGACACTGTGGAGGAGCTGGAGCAAGCACGGCAGGAGATGCCCAACTTTAGCTATGATGCTGCGACTCGCTCTAAGATGCGCAATAGCCTTTCGCTCCCTAGCGAGGAGGTGACTCGTCTGCTAGAGTCTGGCGCGGAGTATGTGGTGCGCTTTAAGGTAGACCCCGACCGAGATGTTGAGGTCGACGACTTGATCCGTGGCAAGGTGGTCATCAGCTCTACACAGCTAGACGACAAGGTCCTCTACAAGAGTGCCGATGACCTGCCTACCTACCATCTAGCCAACATTGTAGATGACCACTTGATGCAGATCACGCATGTGATCCGTGGTGAGGAGTGGCTCCCTAGTGCTCCGCTGCATGTCTTGCTCTATGAGGCTTTCGGCTGGCAGGACTCAATGCCACAGTTTGCCCACCTGTCGCTCCTCTTGAAGCCTCAGGGGAGTGGTAAGCTGAGCAAGCGTGATGGCGATAAGCTAGGCTTCCCGGTCTTCCCATTGGAGTGGTGCAGTCCTGAGGATGGCTCTATCTCGATGGGTTACCGCGAGCAGGGTTATCTACCAGAGGCTGTGAGCAACTTCCTCGCTCTACTGGGGTGGAACCCGGGTACCGATCAAGAGCTTTTTGCAGATCCGCAAAAGCCTATCTCGTCTGAGCTGATCTCCGCCTTTTCGCTAGATCGCTGCAGTAAGAGTGGCGCACGCTTTGACTTTGAAAAGGCGAAGTGGTTCAACCACCAGTACATACAGATCGTCCCCGTAGAGCGTCTCGTCGCATACCTTCGCCCTGCTCTGAGCGAGCGTGGCTTGAACCCTACCGATGAGCAGCTACGAGACGTACTCCTGACGATACGAGATAAGGCGCAGCTACTCCCAGACTTACTTCCTGAGGTGCTCTACTTCTTTGTAGCGCCTACCGAGTATGATGCTAAGGGGCTTAAGAAGCACTGGAAGACGGAGACGCCTGGCTACTTACAGCAGATGATCACGCTCCTGGAGGGGCTCCCGAGTGATGCTTCGCTAGAGACGATCGAGCAGGCACTCTACGACAAGATCAATGGTGATGAGCTCCCCATGGGCAAGGTGATGAATGGTATACGTATGGCGCTCGTGGGCGAACCGCGTGGAGCAC
Source organism: uncultured Porphyromonas sp. (assembly GCA_902465775.1). The sequence continues at coordinate 8,515 of CABQOJ010000018.1, forward strand.
GTATCCATGAGATCATCCAGCTGCTGGGCATCCCCGAGAGTGTGCGACGTATGCAACGGGCTATAGCGGAGATTCAGCTATAGCTTATCTGTACGGCAGTAATCAATGAACTAAACTTTAGATATAACGACTGAATCATGAGTTTGCGTATCAACAAACTTCTGAGCGATGCTGGTATCGGATCGCGCCGTGAAGTGGAGAAGTACATCGTCGCTGGACGTGTCATGCTCAATGGCGAGCGAGCTGAGCTAACGGATATCGTGGTAGAAGACGATATCGTCACGCTAGACGGCGAGGAGCTCCCTGTCAATGACATCCTGCGTGAGGCTCTCTCGATGAAGCACTACCTAGAGGCTCAGCAGGAGGACCGAGAGGCTAGAGAGGCTGCTCGAGAGTACTCTCCACGAGGTGGAGGCCGTCCCAATCGCCCTGCTAAGTCTGGTCCTAAGAGAATGAGATCAGACCGATATAGCGATGAGCCTAGAGAGCCTAAGGGACATGCTAAGGGCAATAAACCTTACAAAGCTAAGGGGGGTGATGCCCATGGCCATCGACGTGACAATCGAGGCAAGGACTTTAACGGTGACGATAGGTGGTGAGACCCATCACCTATCATGTTGCTGGATATGAATAGGTAGAAAAGAGAAGAGTACGAAAGGATGCAGATCACATTGGTCAGACATACGGCAGTGGCGCCCGAGTGGCAGGTCATCTGCTATGGCAATACAGATATACCGTTGGCAACTACATTTGAGGAGGAGGCTCCTCGTGTGGCAGCTCAGATAGATCTGTCTCTCTATGACCGCATCCTTTCCAGTCCTCTATCTCGTGCGCTACGGCTGGCGCGCTATTGCGTCCCCGAGGGTACCAACATAGAGGTGGACGATCGTCTGAAGGAGATGAACTTTGGCGATTGGGAGGGGCAGCCTTGGACTAGTATCCTGGAGACCGAGCAAGAGGTGTCAGACTTCTTTGAGTACTTCATTGATCGGCCAGCCCCTAGAGGTGAGTCACTCCGTGACTTGGCTCAGCGTGTTGCTGATCTACTTGATGAGCTCTACAGATCAGGTGCTCAGCGGGTATTGCTCTTCTCGCATGGAGGTGTCATCAACGCTGTGCGAGCCATGGCGGGGCGTATCACGCTGCAAGAAGCTTTTGCTCAGATCCTCCCCTATGGGAGCGTGACGACGATAGAGCTAGATGACCTCATTCATATAGACCAGATAAGGCTCTGATGAAGGTCTCTTGCTTGTGTGCGAAACTAACATCTAGAGGAGGTAACTGACATGGAGAAGCGAATCATTTCGACCATGATCGTCTTGCTTGTTGCTATTGCGACGGTAACTATATTGTTGCAGTTGCGCAACTTTAAGTATGTTGCCGACCTCTACAATGACTACTTTGAAACGCTAGCCCAGAGAGCTCTAGTTGAGGTGTCCCGCTCTCTGGAGCAAGATGAGGTGGAGCGCCAGCTACGCTCGCTACTCACGCAGGACGATGTGCAGAGACTAGGGCTGAGTGATGATACGCTTCAGACTCCTGGCGTCGCCTCTAGCGCCTTTTCGTCAAGCTATATGTCCGATGGCAGCGAGGTGTGGAATGGCTACGGCAATGCTGAGCGTGCCACTTGTCCGCCATGGGCCGAGGCGCGTACGAATGGTCAGAGCGAAGAGCACACGAAAGTTTTGCAGAGCAAGCTACTCAACACCTACTTCTATCATCGTAGCCTCCTTGATGAGACAGTCCTACGCACCATCCTCCAGCGTAATAATGAGCCTCTCCGCCAGCGCGTCAATGTAGACTTTCTGCAGAAAGCACTGGTGCATGAGCTGGCACAAGTGGGTATCACGGAGACCTTTGAGTTTACCCTCTATGATCGCAAAGGTCAAGCGGTCTGTACGACTGTCTCTGACACACCTGATTGCTCACGTAAGGCGCCTCTTGTCTTGCGCAAAGACCTTTTCGTTCAGTCCAGCTCCTATCTAGACACCCCGTCTGGAGAGCAGGCGCTCCCCTATATTGAGTTGACCTTCCCAGAGCATCGCCATCATATGGGCACGCTCATCTACATCTTGCCCTCTGCTGCTACGCTGCTAGTGATTATCGTCCTCAGCGGGATGGCCATCGCTATCCTCCTACGGCACAAGCACTATCTGCGGGAGCGCAAAGACTTCGTCAGCAATATGACGCATGAGCTCAAGACACCCGTGAGCTCCATACGTCTAGCGTGCGAGATGCTCGAAGACCCCTCACTCGAGCAGTCGGAGGAGCGACGCAAGCGTATCACCCAGACGATGATTAAGGAGGTAGACCGCCTCACACAACTCGTGGATCAGGTCTTGCAGTCATCTATGATGGAGCGAGGTGTGCTCAAGAGCTACCCAGTAGAGCTTGACGCTCACGAGGAGATCAGAGACCTGAGCAGTGCCTATGCCATGAAGATCGACAGTGCTCATGGCGAGCTGGTCCTAGCGCTAGAGGCCGAGCAGCATACGCTCATGTGTGACAGGATAGCCTTTCAGAACGTTATATCCAATGTGATAGACAACAGTCTGAAGTATCGCAAGGAGGACACCCCGCCGATCATCACGCTCAGCACGCGTAGCGACAACGCCAACCTGATCATAGACATAGAGGACAACGGTATCGGTATCTCTCGTCAGGATAGGGGGCATATCTTCGATCAGTTTTACCGAGTCCATACGGGCGACCGTCATGATGTCAAGGGCTTTGGTCTCGGGCTCGCTTATGTGCAGAGAGCTATCCAGGCTATGGGCGGCGAGGTCAAGGTCTTTAGCAAGCTCGGCGTAGGCACTAGGATGTCGCTGCGTATACCTTACCTCACGAAAGATAAATCAAGGACAGTAAACAAGTAAAAGTAAACTTTTTCTATTCACGAACATCTAACCAATTACAGACTAGATAATTCACAACAAATAAATAAACCCTATGAATAACAAAGAGATTAGAGTATTCCTCTGTGAAGACGATGAGAGCTTAGGCCTTATGCTTCAGGAGTACCTTATAGCTAAGGAGTATGAGGTAGACCTCTTTACAGATGGAGAGATGGGACTAGAGGCCTTTCGCCAGAAGAAGTACGATCTGTGCCTCATTGATGTCATGATGCCTAAGATGGATGGCTTCGAGCTAGCCAAGGAGATCCGCACACTCGAGCCCGAGATCCCGGTCATATTTGTCACTGCCAAGGATCAGAAGAAGGATATCCTCGCAGGCTTCAAGCTAGGAGCTGACGACTACATCACGAAGCCCTTTAGCATGCAAGAGCTAGAGGCTCGTATGGAGGCTATCATGCGCCGTATCATCGGTGATGGACATGAGCATCAGCAGTTCTATCAGCTGGGCAAGCTCCTCTATGATACCAAGAAGCAGTCCCTCACGACCGATGACGGTCAAGTCTTCACACTGACTACAAAGGAAAATGAGCTACTGACGCTCTTCTGTGTCTACGCCAATGAGACCCTCGAGAGAGAGTATGCGCTGAGGACCATCTGGTCTGATGCTAACTACTTCAACGCACGCAGCATGGACGTCTATGTGACCAAGCTCCGTAAGATCCTCAAGGTCGATCCCTCACTGGAGATCAAAAATGTACACGGCAAGGGCTATCGTCTCGTCACGCCTATCCAAGAGATAAGCGAGGATCAGATCAAGAGAGTCTAGTTCCCTAGCCAGCTTATCATAAGCGAAGTGGCGACGGAGGTACCGCGAGTACCTTCGTCGCCACTTGCTTTTTGGAGAGATGCGAGCTTAATCAGCTTGTTTAGCCATCTTCCTTTGGCGTCGCTTCCCCACAGCCAGCACAGCGATATAGCCCACGACACCCGAGACAAGGCTACCCACTA
>CABQOJ010000019.1 GCA_902465775.1 uncultured Porphyromonas sp.
GACGAGTAACGGTTGTAGGGACGCACGGTCGTGCGTCCGTTGTGTCAAAGGTTACAGCGTCCGTTACGTGTAACCCCGTGTAGGGACGCACGATCTGTGCGTCCGTTGTAGTACAGCTAAACAGGTAGCTCAGTAACCTTTAACGGGGACGGACGCTCGGTCGAGCGTCCGTTGTGTCAAAGGTTACAGCGTCCGTTACGTGTAACCCCGTGTAGGGACGCACGATCTGTGCGTCCGTTGTAGTACAGCTAAACAGGTAGCTCAGTAACCTTTAACGGGGACGGACGCTCGACCGAGCGTCCCTACAACCGCTACTCGTCGGCTGGTTTGACAACGGACGCCCTCCGATCCGACACTATCCGTGCGTCCCTACACCAGTTACACGTCCCGTGCGTCCCTACAACCGTTACACGTCTCGTGCGTCCCCTCATTGGACTATTCGCCCGATTCCTCCGATGGCTCCGACACCTCCGATAGCTCCGATCTCGTCTCTAACCTCTAACCTCTAATCTCTAATCTCTCCTTCTCTCTCCTCCTCTTGCACGACTCAAAATAAAGTTTTACCTTTGTGCAGGACATTGCCTATTAGAGGACAGTTCTTCGAAAGAAAAGTAACTAACAGTAATCGCCTAGATGGCTCTGACAGCGCATAGTATCGATAGCTGTGGTACTACCTATAAGTATCGTACCACGAGATCTCAGAGAGATTACCTCGCTACACCTCATCGTAGCGAGCTTAGTCCTCTGCATCGCACTATTGCGCACCCTCGTAGAGTCACCTTAGAAGCTCTCTGCCGTCACATCTCATTGGCGGAGAGCATTTTGCCCCCCCCCCCCCCAACGCGCTCAGAGGCACTTTCTAGGCGACTGTGCAGGGGCAACTAATAATCACCCATATCACACGATCCGCAGGCTGACGCCATCCGCGTCCGCCCCGATGGTCGTACCCTATTCGCTTGTGAAGAGTCATTCGCTCCTCACAAGCCCTTTGTTGTATCCCTAAACCAGCACTTCCCACACTATGGCAATAACAATCACTAAAGTCGAAGACCTTGTCAAAAAAGCAGTCACAAATGATATGAAGAGACTTGCGCAAAAGGTAAAAGCCTCTGAGACAAAGCCTGTTGCTCCTCAGCGTCCTACTACCCCACACGTTGTGCAGGGACCTCCACCAATGGGTGTCACCATGCCACGAGTTAAAAGCCCTTCGACAGCAACTCCTTCCTCCCACTCAACACCCGAACCGCGACCAACTGCACAGACAGAAGTTGTAGCTCAGGAGGACACAGAAGAAGAGACAACTAAGGAAGAAAGTATTGTGGAAACAGCGGCACCACAACCGACCGCAGAGGCAGAAACCGCAGAGGCAGAAACCGCAGAAGCTGCAACCATAGAGGTCTCAGCTCAGGAAGAGCCACCGACGAGCAAGAAGAAAAAAGGCAAGAAGCACCGTAAGGCACAGCACAAGAAGCATCGTCAGGATCGCTCCGCACAGCCTCTCGAGATACACATTCACCTGCATCTGCCTTAACGCATCAAGAGCCAATCAAAGCTCTATAACTAAAGACCTATGGAGGAAGCCGAAAATCCAATCTAACAGAGTAGGCACTCAACTTAACGCATAATCACTACAACAAAGAGATCTCAAGAAAGATCACACACTTGTAGCAAACTCTTTCGTAGCAAACTCCTTTGTGTTGCAGAGGAGTCCAAAGAAAGTAGCATTTGCAGCACCGAAACGTCAAACACTAATCAATAAAACTTATGGAAGAACTAGAATACTACAATGCAACAAAGGATGGTGTTACAGTCACCATCAAAAACTTCTCACCAGGGTATGACTTCTTCAAGGAGTATGGTACGAAGTTTAGCTATTCTCTGTGCCACCCAGATATGGATCTTGGACAAAAAGAATACGAACTGATTCAATCTGCCTTCGACAGTTGGGAGGAGTACGGGTATGCACTTCAAGACTATTTTGAGACAGACGTCCTGTGTCCAATCTATCTGTATCAAATCTGTTATGGCGAACCAGTGAAGCTATCCACAAAGCCATTTAAGGATGAGTTTAACTCAATGCAGATTGGTTTTGCATTTATAGATCAAGATGACTTTTACGACTGACCCTGATTCTGAGGACTATGAACAATTTCTGACAGATGTGACAGAGAATTATCTAAAGCCAATTCTCGAAGAGGAGGTCGAAGCATATGAGGTGTTCCTTGAAGATAAGGCGTTTACAGTCCAAGTCAATGACAAAACCTACGGTCCATTCTATATGCGAGCATGGATAAATAAAAAGACCCTAGAGTTTATTCCTCAAGAGTTCGTTGAGGAGATAAGGAAAGCTCAAAGGTTTAGGATCGAGGAAGAAAGCTATTAGGTAATAGATCACACACTTATAGCAAACACTTTCGTAGCAAACTCCTTTGTGTTGCAGAGGAGCCCAAAGAAAGTAGCATTTGCCGCACCGAAACATCAAGCACTAATCAATAAAACTTATGGAAGAGCTAGAATACTACAATGCGACAAAGAATGGTGTGACAGTCACCATCAAACAGTTCTCACCGAGGTATGACTTCTTTACGGAGTATGGTCCGAAGTTTAGATATGCTTTGCACCACAAAGACATGGTTCTTGGACAAGATGATTACTCACTGGAACAACCTGCCTACAGGAATTGGAAGGAGTATGGGTATACACTTGAAAACTATTATAAGCCACCATTCATGTCTCCAATCTATATGTGTCAAGCCTATTATCGCGAACCAGTGAAGCTATCCACAAAGCCTTTTAAGAATAAGTTTCACTCAATGCAGGTTGGTTTTGCATTTATAGAGCAAGATGTCTTTTACGACTTTTGCCAAGAGAATGGTTTGGAGCTGCCTGACCCTGAGTCTGATGATTATGAACAGTCTCTGACGGATGTGACAGAGAATTATCTAAAACCACTTCTCGAAGAGGAGGTCACAGCATATGAGGTGGAACTTAATAGTAAGGTGTATACAGTCCAAGTCAATGACAAAACCTACGGTCCATTCTATATGAGAGAATGGATAAATGAAAAGACCCTAGAGTTTATTCCACAGGAGTTCGTTGAGGAGATAAAGGAAGCTCAAAGGCTTAGGATCGAAGCAGAAAGCTATTAGATAATACCCAAGATCTCTGGGGTAAGTAGTGCAATCAAGATGTCTTGGGGTTGACAGAGCTATTTAGTCAGATAGCTATACCGCTCAGATATGGCACTCAGCCCAAGGACGAAGACCCATGGAGGAAGCCGAAAATCCAATCTAATAGAGTAGGCATTTAACTTAATGTACACAACAATGATGAGCAAATAAATGCTCAATGGAAAGGTCTATCGCAGGGACGGACTACCGATCCCCGAGATCGTGCTGGAGGCTGCCGACAGACTGATCCAAGCTAAGGGCGGGCGATACTTTACGATCGATGCCACCCCCCAGTTTGTGATCGAGGTCAACCCTGGAGAGTCTAGCAACCGACACGGGGAAAACTCGGCAGAGCTCTTCGCCTCGTGGTTCGTCGACGCCTTCTTTACTAACAATACTAACAACTAAAACGAATAATACTATGGATCAAAACGACAAGGATATGCTTATACTTTATTTTGGCTTAGGAGAGCTTGTGGCTTTTATAGCTCTTATGGTTCACCTCTTTAGCATTACTGAAGCAAAAGGCAGTAATATATTCCTTTTTATCGCGGGCTACATCTTGATCCATTTAGCGATTTATCTAGGATGGAAGTTGATCAAACGCACCCTTTAGAATGAGAATGATATGAGTGAAAGTCAAACTATAGGAAGAATTAAATGTTCCAACTGTGGGGAGCTGATCAATGAGATGTCACGAGTATGCCCCGAGTGTGGAGCTGTACAGGAAAGAGCAGATGCCTTGAGGCTGGTTGACAAGATGAACAGCCTCCTGTCAGAGATCAACGACCTACCTGGGTGGAGCGACAAGGGACAGGCCAAGCAAGCAGAGCTGGGGAGCTTAATTCTAAAGACAAAAATGCTCTATGGAGACAACGAGCAGATAGCCACATTGATCAATGAGCTAGAGGAGCGACGCAAGCAAACCATTAAAAAGAAGAGAATCCTAGACGTAGTCAGAAAGGCAGGACCTATCCTTTTGGTCTTTTTCTTGTTTTTTCTCGGCGTCTACTTCTGCTATTTAGCATTTACTCTAAATCCTAAGCCTCAAGAGGAGGAATCAGAGGATCCCATAGAGGAGGTTGAAGAGCAGACCGCAGAAAACGAAACGGACCGCGAGGTAACTGCCGAGGTAGCATCCACTGCGAAAAAGAAGTCGAAGGAAAACCTTAACAGGAGTACTGATGATCTATCAGAGACGGAGGAGATAAGTAATGACCTCGAAGCACCAGAGGAGGGAGTCAAAACAGAAGAAGAGGAATAGATAGAACGGCTTCTTATGGAGAGGGAAGATAAGGGGAAGTAATTTCCCCTCTTTCCACTTCTGAACTCTGAAGTAATAGCTAAGACAATCGAAATGTGATGGCACTATTTAAAAGAGGTATAAGTGGCGGATTGATGAACGTAATCCGCTGTGATGAGGAGGAGTACCTGGTGTGGAAGTGGCGTCCGCAAAATCAAAGCGCCAATACGACGACACGAGAGAACTCTATACGCTACGGCAGTAGTCTACGAGTCAAGGATGGTGAGGTGGCGGTCTTCGTCTATAAGCAGAATGACGAGACTGCTCAGGACTTCGTCGTAGGCCCATACGATCAGATCCTTAAGACGGCCAACCTCCCCGTCTTGTCCAGCATCGTGGGGCTGGCTTATGGTGGAGATACCCCATTTCAAGCGGAGGTTTACTTCATCAACTTACAGCAGAACAATCAAATTCGCTTTGTGGTTCCCTACTTTGATGTCCCAGACCCACGCTTGCCAGATCACCCCGTGCCTGTTGCCGTGCGTGGCGTGGTGACTTTCTCACTAGAGGACTACAAAGCCTTTATCAAACTCAATAGACTTAAGGACTTTGACCTTGACGAGTTTAGGAAGCAGATCAAGGCGAGTGTGGTCCGCAAGGTCAAAAGCGTTGTGGCGAACACGCCCTCAGACCTATCAATCCCTGTCGTGCAGATAGAGCGTCAGATAGATACTATAAGTAGTGTCCTCGAGGTGAGTCTACAGGAGATCCTAGCGGGGTTCGGTGTTCAGCTCAAGCGACTAGACATCCATGCTATAGACATAGACAAAGAGTCTAAAGCCTACGCTGAGGTGAAGGCGCTCACAGCTGGTATAACGGCCAAAACATTGACTACCCTATCCGACGTCAATCTCAAAAACATGAGAGAGATGCAGCAAGTGAATCGACATAATCTCTCGGAGACGATGCGCATCAATCGTGAGGAGAGACAGCGAGCACAGCGCTTACAGTCGGAGTCGACCTACATAAGGGCGCACGCTATCGATAAGCAAGCTGATGTCCTAAAGACCGCAGCTAGCAATATGGGGCAGATGGGGGCTATGCCTACTGGAGCTACTGGAGGTATGAACCCAGCAGAGATGATGACTGGCATGATGATGGGTGGTGCCCTCGGAGGACAGATGGCTGGTATGGTCAGTAGTATGGGCCAGCAAATGCAAAACGCCGTAAACACGCCTCCACCGATGCCAGACGCCCCCTCCTATATGCTAGCCGTGAATGGTCAGCAAATGGGCCCCTTCTCCATAGATCAGCTCCAGCAGATGGCTATGACAGGTCAGCTGACCCCAAGCACCTATGTATGGAAGCCTGGCATGGAACAGTGGCAGGTAGCAGGTTCTCTACCAGAGCTAGGCTTGCTGTTTGCCCCTGCCACGCCACAGACCCCTCCTACAGGGATGTGTCCTCCACCACCTCCTCAATCATAACAACTAAAGACCAGAAAGATATGAACGATAGTGGCTTTTACTCCATCGACCGACTAGTAGAGTTTGGCCTAGGCATGGCGGTGGCTCAACAGATGGTGCAGACGATGAATCAGGCTATGCAGCAGGTCTATGTACCAGGGTCTATTCAGTCTATGCCTGCTCCACAACAGCAGCCCTGCTATGTCGCTATAGACGGGCAACCCGTGGGACCTCTCACTGAGAGTGACTTAGTACGTCTTATCACAGACAAGAAGGTGACAAAAGAGACCCTCGCATGGATGCCGGGGATGCCTCAATGGCGACCCATCGAACAGCTTCCAAGCATACTTAGAGTCATAGCACTGACTCCTCCCCCGATTCCCCAAAGTAATGTATAGCCGTATGAGACTAAAGGCCTTTCCCCTTGCCCTGAGCCTTGCTTTGGCAGGACTGCTAGGTTATTTCATCTATTACATCACAAAGAGTGCTGATTATGATCTTCTCTGGGGTGTCGGAGCCACGATATGCTTTGCCATAACCGCGATACCCATCTTGGGTACACAGTACGAGTCTGCTCGACAAGGACTGAACCTCAAGATCCTCTCAGGGATTTTCTTTATCATCTTTGTGATTAGTCATATATGCTTTGCTAGACTAGGGGCAGACGTGGCGTACTACATTATTGTGAACGGTTGCTTGATGATAGCCTATCTAGCACTCTTCTACAAGATAAGTAGCCTGCAGATGTCATCGCAAAACAACAAGAGCAACACAATAAGCGACTCCAATCTGTAGCCTAGGCCTCACGATAGGGCTTGTGTGGTGGCTGCAGGGAGTGGCTTTGCCCTTTGAGGTCTAGACGGTGTGTCCGACAGGTTTGATCCAGCTGTTGTGTGGCTCTTACCTAGAGTCTGTTGAGACGCTTGTGGTTCACAGAGCGACGTTGAGTGCACTAGAGCTCTGGCGCGATGGACTCTTGTATTACCTTTGCACTGTCAATTGACTAAACATAGACTAAGTAACAGCATCAAGGCTTTAACGGGGACGGACGCTCGACCGAGCGTCCCTACAACCGTTACTCGTCGGCTGGTTCAACAACGGACGCCCTCCGACTCGCCACTTCCGTGCGTCACGACAGCGGGGTTACCCGTCAAACGGGGTGGGCGAAGAGCGCTTTGTAGAGCGTGGAGAGGATTTTGTCGGCTTGGTAGACGGTGGTGACGTGATGCCACTTGACGCTGCGGTGCCCCTCACGGGTCTCGCGCACTTCGCACGCTTTGCCGTAGCTAGCCACGCTCTTGAGGAGTATGTCGAAGGCTTTGCTCTGATAGTATGCTGAGCCACTGGGCGGAAGGAAGAGGATCATCTGCTCACGACGCAGCGATACCTTGACGATGCCAAGGTGGCTGGCCAACCGTCGCAGACGTGGCACCATGAGAAGCCCCTGGGTCTGTGGTGGCAGGGCGCCAAAGCGGTCGCGCAAGCGATCGGCAAACTCTTTTAGTTCGCGGTCGCTCGCCAGCTCGTCCAGTTCACGGTAGAGCAAAATGCGCTCGCTGTCTTGCGGTATGTATTCGTGTGGCAGGGAGAGGTCGAGGTCGGTATCGATCGTGGTGTCGGTGAGGGCATTGCCCAGCTCCGCCTGCTGCTCCGTCTGAGCGGCAAAGAGCGCTGCAAAGTCCTCCTGCTTGACCTCGCGCACCGCTTCCTCAAAGACTTTGCGGTAAGTCTCGAAGCCTAGATCCGCGATGAAGCCGCTTTGCTCGGTACCTAATATGTTACCAGCACCTCGTATGTCCAGATCCTGCAAGGCGATACGCATACCACTGCCTAGGTCGGAGAGACTCTCGATCGCCTTGACACGTCGTGCGGCAGCCTCCGTGAGGGTGCCCAGTGGCGGGGTGATCAGGTAGCAGTATGCCCGCTGGCTACCACGCCCCACACGGCCACGGAGTTGGTGCAGGTCGCTCAGTCCGTAACGATGAGCGGAGTTGATGATGATCGTATTGACATTGGGCATGTCGATGCCGTTCTCGATGATCGTCGTGGCTAGGAGCAGGTCGTACTTGCGCTCCGCAAAGTCTAGCAGTATCCGCTCCGTCTCGCTCGGGGTCAAGCGCCCGTGAGCGATCGCTATGCGAATGCCTGGGACGCACTCCTGGATCTGTCCCGCCACGCCGTGGATCGACTCAATGCGGTTGTGGACGAAGAAGACTTGCCCGTGGCGTGCTAGCTCGTAACCAATAGCGTCGGCGATGGTCTCTTGCGACCAGCGAATGAGGCGTGTCGTGACGGGCTGACGATTCCGCGGAGGCGTATTGATATTGGAGAGGTCACGAGCGCCCATCAGGGAGAACTGCAGGGTGCGGGGTATCGGTGTCGCCGAGAGCGTGAGCGTATCCACGTTGACCTGTAGCTTGCGGAGCTGCTCCTTAGCCTTGACGCCAAACTTCTGCTCCTCGTCTATGATGAGCAGTCCGAGCGACTTGAAGGCGACCCCTTTGCTTAGCAGTCGGTGCGTGCCGATCAATATGTCGACCCGTCCCTCGGCGAGGTCCGCTAGGATGGCTTTCGTCTGCTTATCGCTCTTAGCCCTTGAGAGGTATTCGATGCGGCAGGGCAAACCCTCGAGTCTCTGGCTAAAGGTCTGGTAATGCTGGTAAGCGAGGATCGTCGTCGGCACTAGGACCGCCACCTGCTTGCTGTCGGCCACCGCCTTGAAGGCAGCTCGTATCGCTACCTCCGTCTTGCCAAAGCCCACGTCACCGCAGACCAATCGATCCATCGGGCGGTTACTCTCCATGTCCGCCTTGATCTGCTCGATCGCTTTCAATTGGTCGGGCGTCTCCTCATAGGCAAAGGAAGCCTCCATCTCGTGCTGCAGGTAGCTATCGGGCGAAAAGGCAAAGCCTGGCTGCTCTTTGCGCGCTGCATAGAGCGCAATGAGGTCACGAGCGATCGACTTGATCTTGGTCTTCGCACGCTCTTTGAGCTTTGTCCAGGCACCCGTGCCTAGTTTGCTGAGCTGTGGCTCGCCCTCCTCTTGCGCTTGGTACTTCGAGAGCTTGTGCAGACTGTGGATGCTCACGAGGAGCACGTCTTTGTTTTGGTAGACCAGCTTGACCACCTCACGTGGCTTGCCGTCTACCTCCGTGGTGAGGAGCCCGTCAAACTGCCCCACGCCGTGGTCGCTGTGGACGATGTAGTCGCCAGGCGAGATGGCGTGTAGCTCCTTGAGCGAGATGGCCGCATCGGCATTGCGTATGCGGTCGCTCTTGAGCTGGTAGTGGTGGTAGCGGTCGAAGACCTGGTGGTCGGTCAGGAGTAAGACGTCCAAGTCCTTGTCCTCAAAGCCCTCGTGAACGACCAGCGGCACCCACTCGGGGAGGAGCTCCTCGGCTTCGCGCTCGATGAGTATCTCCTTGAGACGCTGCGCCTGTGCGGATGACTCGGAGAGGAAGAAGCTCTTGAAGAAGCCCCGCTTGCGCACCTGCAACTCCTCGACCAATAGGTCAAAGTGGCGATGGATCAGTAGCTGAGGCTTCGTCGCAAAGGTGATCCGCTGGTCGACGATCGACAGCCCTTTCGTCGGAGTGCCTAGGATCTTCGAGCGCTGCTTTACCTCAGCCGAGAGTTTGTCTGGGGGGAGTAGTAGCTCGCGCATCTCCTCCTGTGTGGCAAAAGCACCTTCGTACTCTACCGCTAGCTCCGCATCGTAAAGCGCTTTCCACTGCTCAGCGAGCGACTCGTAGCGACTGATCCAGAGTTGGTAGTCAGGGGATAGGAGCGACAGGAGCGAAGTCTCTCCGCCAGAGGCATCGCCTTTGACCTGTAGTGCAGGGGCTATCTCGGCCCGCTCGCACTGATCCACAGAGAGCTGGCTCTCGATGTCAAAGCGCCGTATGCTATCAATCTCATCGTCAAAGAAGTCAATGCGGTACGGGTAGGTGCTCCCGTAAGAGAAGATGTCTACAAGACTACCACGGTAGACCACTTGACCTGGACTGTAGACGTAGTCCACCTCTTCGAAGCCCTCCTCGAGTAGTCGCTCTCGCAGCGTGTCACGAGAGATCACATCGCCCACGCTGAGCGTGAAGCAGCTCTGCGCTACCTCCTGTTGGGAGGGTATCGCTTCGGCAAGAGCTTCGGGGTAAGAGACGATCAGCGGGGTATCGCCCGCAGCAAGGCAGGCGAGCAATTCGGCACGCAGGACCTCCTGTGCTGGCTCTCGCTGACCATATTTAATATGTCTATTGAAGGCTGAGGGGTAGTAGTAAGCTTTGACACCCAGAGCCTCTAAGTCGCCCAACATATAGCCCGCACTGTCGTCATCCTCGGCAATCACCAGATAAGGGTGCTCACGCGCCAAGGTGGCGAGGATAAAGGCGGGCGCCGAAGCGGTCACCCCCTCGAGCTCTACACACTGATCCTGCTGTAGGGCTTGGCGAAGCTCTACGATGCGCGGATGATCGTGCCAGAGATCGAGGAGGGACATAGGGGAGAGACTACTTCTGGCGTAGTTGGCGAGCCAGGATCGTATTGCGCATCAGCGTGATGATGGTCATAGGACCTACACCGCCTGGCACAGGCGTGATGTAGGAGCAGTGCGGAGCCACCTCGTCAAAGTCAACGTCGCCTACGATGCGAGAGCCGCTCTTCTTCGTTGCGTCGGGGACACGTGTGATGCCCACGTCGATGACGATGGCACCCTCCTTGACCATCTCCTTCTTGACAAAGAGCGGGATGCCGATAGCAGCGACAACGATGTCAGCCTGACGACAAATGGAGGCGATATCTTTCGTACGGCTGTGGCAGATCGTTACGGTCGCATTGCCCTGAGCACCCTTCTGGAGGAAAAGCTGAGCGATCGGCTTGCCAACGATGTTGCTACGTCCGAGGACCACCACATGCTTGCCCTCCGTGCTGAGGTTATAGTGCTTGAGGAGCTCGATAACCCCCTTCGGCGTGGCAGGTACGAGGCAAGGCTCGCCAAGACTTAGGAGTCCCACGTTGATCGGGTGGAAGCCATCCACATCCTTGCGGTAGTCAACAGCGTGAATGACCGCCTGCTCGTCAATATGCTTCGGTAGCGGGAGCTGGACGATGAAGCCATCAACCTCGGGATCTTTGTTGAGCTGCTCGATCTCAGAGATCAGCTCTTCCTGTGTGATGGACTCATCGAAGCGCTTCGTCAGGGAGATGAAGCCGACCTCCTCGCAAGCCTTGATCTTGCTCGCTATGTAGGTCTCACTGGCACCATCATGGCCCACGATGATAGCGCCCAGACAGGGTGGACGCTGCCCAGCAGCGACCATCTGCTGTACCTCCTGTGCGATCTCCTTCTTGATCTCGGTCGCAGTGGTCTTGCCATCTAAGCGAATGAATGATTCTTGTGTCATAGAGTGGTATCTGTATAGATGAATTTATTGTTCTGCTCTTGATAGCGAGGTGAGCAAAGCCATCTTCGTGGCATCACCTTCGCAAAGTTGCCGTACAAAGATACCGAAATCTGAGGGATTAACTCGGAGGTAGCGCGACCGCCAATCGCTTCATACAGGAGAAACTCTAGTTGAAAGCAATGTCTCAAGCGTATCGGAGGAAATGAAGAGGGGGCTGGCTAGCGACGCTGGGGATAGATGTAGGGTCGGCCGGAGGCGGGGGCGGGCTGCACGAGGACGGTAGTGTGGTAGGCCTCCTGAAGGTGTGCCTCAGTGAGAACCGTCTGGGGGGTGCCGTGAGCGAGCAAGCCGTCGGGACCGAAGAGGATAAGCTCCTCGCAGTACTCGGAGGCTACGTTGATATCGTGGAGGATCATCAGGATCGTCAATCCCTCTGCGTGGAGCGTCTCGAGGAGCTGCATGATCTCGCTCGTGTAGCCGATGTCTAGATGCGAGATCGGCTCGTCGAGGAGGAGGAGCTGAGGCTCCTGCGTGAGCGCTTGTGCTATGGAGACCATCTGCTGTTCGCCACCGCTGAGTTCGTCGAGACGCTTGTCGGCTAGCCGTGCGATGCCGGTGCGCTCGAGATAATGGTCACAACGTGCGTGGTCCTCTTCGCTGTAACCGATCTGAAAGCGCTTGAAGTAGGGCAGTCGTCCCATGAGGACGTAGTCGTAGACCC
>CABQOJ010000020.1 GCA_902465775.1 uncultured Porphyromonas sp.
ATCCAAAACGATGTACTTCAAAGCACTCCGCTCATTTCTAAATCGTTACCTATCCACACTTCTCCAAATGGTAACCTCTTACTTCTCAGCTAGATAGTCCGAAACCAAAAAATTACGGAGGAACTCTTTGGTTCCAGCGGAGGATCCGTTTATCAGACAGCCACGATCAAGAAGAAGGCTCAACCGCTTATGACGATTGAGCCTTCTGAGATGGGGTGCTTACCGCAAACCTTTGAGGGGAGGGGACTAGCTGAAGGCATTCCACCCCTGAGCTTTGAGCTCGTGCTCGGCTCGATCGGTCGAGACCCAGCGACAGCCCTCAGAGGCGTCCGTGACATGCCCTATGATGGAGACGCCCTCGATGTCGGAGACTTGACCGACCTGGGATAGTGGCACGGTGAAGAGCAGCTCGTAATCCTCGCCTCCATTGAAGGCTGCCGTGAGGGGCGACATATTCATCTCCTCGCATAGCGCTATCGTCTCGCGATCTAGAGGTAGTCGATCCTCAAAGACCCGTACGCCTACCTGCGACCGCTCCGCTATGTGTAGTAGCTCGGAGCTTAGTCCGTCGCTGATGTCTATCATAGCTGTCGGGGTGACTCCCTGCTCGTCCAACTTGCCACGCAACCAGCGCTGCGCTGAGGGCATGAGCTGACGCTCGATCAGGTATTCGTATCCCTCAAAGTGTGGCTCAAATTCCTCCGTCGGTGCGCTTAGGAAGGTGCGGTGCTCACGCTCTAGGAGCTGGAAGCCCATGTAGGCTGCGCCTAGATTGCCCGTTACGCAGATGAGATCGTTGGGTTGAGCACCCGAGCGCAGGACAGCCTCCCCCTTAGCGACGGAGCCGAGGCATGTGATGCTGATGGCGAGCCCGTTTTGCGAGGCGCACGTATCCCCGCCAACGAGGTCCACCTGGTAGTGCTGGCAGGCTAGCTCGATACCTTTATATAGCTCTTCGATCATCTCGCTTGTGTACCTAGCCGAGATACCTAGAGAGACGGTGATCTGCTGGGGGATGCCATTCATGGCGCAGATGTCGGAGACGTTGACCACGACCGCCTTGTAGCCTAAGTGCTTGAGCGGCATGTAGGTCATGTCAAAGTGTACGCCCTCGAGGAGCATGTCGGTTGTGACTAATAGCTCTTCGTCGGGCTTCATCTGCAAGATGGCTGCATCGTCACCGACGGCCATGCGGACACGGTCGGGCGATATGATGGCAAACTGCTCAGTGAGCTTTCGGATCAGTCCGAACTCTCCTAAGTCAGAGATAGGTGTATTCATAGATTATTCCTTTTCCTCTTCCTCCTTGTGCTCCTCTTCTTGAGCCTGTGTACGTGTAAACTGCGCGATATGCTCCAAGACAAGCTTGCGCAGATCCTCCTCGCCGTGAGACTTGAAGCGCACCTGTATAGGCAGGCGGAGGAAGCGCTCACGTAGCTCACTGCTCATGTAGGACTCCAGCTCGTAGATCTTGACCGCATCCTTGTCGGTACAGAGGAAGACCACCTCCACACCGCGCGTCAGATAGTCTGTCAGGATGTTTTCCCAGGTAGTCACATTGCGTCTGGAGTAGTGATGATGATCTGCATAAGGTAGGGTCACCACACGGGAGAATCCCCGCTCTACATAGGCGAAGAACTCCTCTGGGTGGGAGATACCCGACAGAGCAATAACGACAGCATTGGTATCAATCTTTGTGGCTTCGGCATCTCTACGGAAGATGGGCACGGGGTCTTCATACTTGACCTCGCTAAAGAGGAGTTTCTGATGCGGATAGAGGTCTAACTTGCGCTCCGTAAAGGTGCAGTCTATCGGCTTGAGTAGGGTAGGACACTTGGTCACGACTACCACATCGGCACGATAGCGCCCACGAGCTGGCTCACGAAGGCGACCTGCAGGGAGTAGCGCATCCTCAGTCATGAGTCTATTGTAGCTGGACAAAAGGATGGAGAACGAGGGCTGCACGGAGCGATGCTGGAAGCCGTCGTCCATCAAGATCACATCGGGTCGCTGCGAGTAGGGTTGATTGACCAGATAGTTAATGGCACGCACCCTATTGCCATCCACGATGATCTGTATTTTGTCGCCAAACTTGCGCAGGATCTGAGCGGGCTCGTCGCCTATGCG
Organism: uncultured Porphyromonas sp.; assembly: GCA_902465775.1. Next base: position 2,128 of record CABQOJ010000020.1, read on the forward strand.
ACTGGCGCTATCGCCTAGCTCGGCAACCTTTAGCCCCATGGACTTACGCCTATAGCCTCGTGACACGATAGCGATCCGCAGATCCCCCATGAGCATACGGACGAGGTGCTCTATCATAGGTGTTTTGCCCGTACCGCCTACGGCAAGGTTGCCGACACAGATGATGGGGATGGGAAACGAATGACTCTTCAGACGCCCCATATTGTAAAGGCTATTGCGTAGCGACACGCCCACTCCGTAAAGAGCGGAGAGTGGTAATAGCCATCTATTGATCTTGGGTGTCTGATCCATACTGTGAAAGAGTCAAGAGGGGGGGGGAGTCTGTATTGCTCTGAGAGACTAGATATCTACTACCATCGGCAGACGAGCCTGAAGCCCTGACATGGCTCGTAGCTCACGGAGCTGATCTATGTAGCGGATCTCCTCCTCGGTAAACCATGAGTTCATCAGCTTCATGCGTACGGTCTGCGTTGATGCGTTGAATAGCTCTTGTAGTACATTGACCTCACGTCTGGCGTAAGTCACATGATAGCTGTCGTATCCAGCCTGTGTAGCGGCATAAGCGATAGCGTCCTGTAGACCGCCCAGCTCATCGACGAGTCCTAGTCCCAGTGCCTGAGCACCAGTCCATACACGTCCCTGAGCTATTGAGTCTACCTGGTCTCTTGTCATGCCACGACCCTCAGAGACACGCTTGAGGAAGAGCTCGTAGCCACGATTGACATACTGCTGGAAGAGTCCTCGCTCCTCCTCCGTCCATGGACGATCGAGGGCGCCTAGGTCAGCATAGCGAGCTGTCTTGACCACATCTTGGTGTACTCCGATCTTGTTAGCCAGCTTGGTCGCATTGGGTACAACGCCAAAGATGCCGATAGAGCCTGTAATGGTCGAGGGCTCGGCAAATATGTAGCTAGCGCCCGAAGACATATAGTACCCTCCAGAAGCAGCGTAGTCTCCCATAGAGATGACGACAGGTTTGTTTTGGCTAGCCTTATGGACGGCATACCAGAGCTGCTCAGAGATGTAGCTACTACCGCCTGGCGAATTGACACGTACCACGAGTGCATCGTAGTCGTCATCTTCGCCCATCTCTAGGATACGATCAGCGAGTTGGTCAGTGACCACCTTCTTGGTGTTAAAGGGAGAGTCCGCGACCTCAACATTGATCTCGCCCTCAGCAAAGAGGACGCCTATATTAGCATCTCCGCTACGATTAGAGCCACGTGTGGCATACACATCACGTAGCGAGACGAAGTAAAGGTCATCCGGCTCATCTACATTCACGAGCGAGCAGAGCTGCTCTAGAGCTTGATCCTGATAGAGCGCGCCATCGATGAGTTTGTTAGCTAGGTAAGAGTCGGTCGACTGGACAGACTGCATACTATCCGCTAGAGCCTGCAGGCGTACACTGTCTAGCCCACGGCTGGTGCCTACTTCGCCTAGGATGCGACCCCATATGTCGCCAAGGTAAGAGGAGATCTGGGTGCGATTTGCCTCGCTCATACTGTTGAGCATGTAAGGCTCCACAGCACTCTTGAAGGTACCCACCTTAAAGACCATCATCTCTACGCCAATCTTGTCTAGCAATTCTTTGAAGAAGACCGCTCCGCCAGCCAAGCCATCGAAAGCGATAGAGCCCTCCTTATTGACATAGAGCTGGTCAGCAACGGAGGCGAGGTAGTACCCCTTGAGCGAGTATAAGTCTGAGTAGGAGACGATAAACTTGCCCGTCTGCTTGAAGTCCTCCAGTGCTCCTCTGAGCGCTTCGGCCGAAGCAAAGCCACATCCTGGGTCCATCATATTGAGATAGATACCCTTGATGCGGTCATCATTCTTAGCCTCGTCAATAGCCTCCAGTACATAGGAGAGGGGCAGATCACGACACCCGTCGCTCTTGTCAAAGCCCAGCTCGGCCCAAGGATTAGAGACGTACGTATCGGATACATTAGCGAGGTCGATCTTGAGGATGCTCCCATCCTTGATCTTCTGGGTTTCGTTGTTGGCACCGACGCTCAGAGCTGCGATAAAGCCAATAAGAGCGATGATAGATAGAGAGACGAAGATGACACCACTCACCACAATCGCCAGCAGTGTCGCAAAGAAGGTCTTCCAAAATGAATTCATACGGGGTCTATATGTAATATGTCTATTTAGCAAGTGTTAGCACCGCAAAGGTAACAAATAGATATTGAATAAGCTACATATCTCATAGTCATCAGCTGAAGAATATTTGCTATATTTGCACTGCCGGACGAAAGAAGTCCACAAAGTAAAACTCAAATCAAAACAGTATGAAGATCAACGACAAGATGGCCGCTTTGGTCAATGCACAAATTAATGAGGAGCTTCACGCAGCATACCTTTACCTCGCTATGTCCTTCCAGATGCAAGAAGAGGGTTATGATGGCTTTGCTCATTGGTTCCTCCAGCAGTATCACGAGGAAATCGAGCATGCGCTCGAGATCGCTCACTACCTACAGCTACGCTCTGGACATCCACAGCTGACGGGTGTAGCCGAGATGCCACAGCACTTTGGCACTCCCCTTGGGCTCTTTGAGGCAGCTTACAAGCACGAGTGCCACGTTACGGAGCTGATACATAATATCTACAAAGAGGCGCTAGAGGCGAATGACTACGCGACTAGCTCGTTCTTTAAGCGTTATATCGATGAGCAGGTTGAGGAGGAAGACACCGTCCTCGGCATCATTGATCAGCTACGCATAGCTGGTGAGAAGGGTATCTATCTCGTCAATGCAAAGCTCGCTCAGCGATAGAGATACAACTATATGAGGCACAGTACTGAAAGGGGGCTCTCTCTCAAGAGAGCTCTCTGGATGCTGTGCTTGGCCAATCCTTATTGTAGAGTACTGAAAGGAAGCGACGAGAGTTAACGCGTCGTGAGCTGAGTAGGGCCGGTGCGTCCCATGCTTCCCCTGCTAGACTTACTCGCTTGTAGCTACGAGTCGTCTGGGGCTTTATCGGCAACGTCCCGACTTACCTGACTTTCTACCCAAGAAATTGAAATTCTCTATGGAGGAAACGGAAAATTCTTCCGAAGTCCCATTTCATTCTTCCGAAGTGTCACTTCATTCTTCCGAAGTTTTATTCCTCGCTTCCGTAGAGAATTTTCATTTTTCAGCAGGCTATTTGCAGATTCCTCCGTGGAAATCGGGATTTATAGTCACAGTGTGTCAGCGTTAGCTACACCCTCTCAGCGTCCCATCTAGAGATTGGTGTTATGACTCGTATGCTTTTTTCGCTATTTGAGGTGCTTAGGCAGTTGCAGAGACAAAAGTTTTTTGTACCTTTGCACTCACGAAGGCGTTGACAGAGCAATCTGGACGACCGAAGGGGCAGTTACCAGAGTGGCCAAATGGGGCTGACTGTAACTCAGCTGGCGTAAGCCTACGGTGGTTCGAATCCATCACTGCCCACGACGTAGTCACAGCCTTCGAACGACTGATATGGTCAGTCGTGTATATGCGGAAGTAGCTCAGTTGATAGAGCATCAGCCTTCCAAGCTGAGGGTCGCGGGTTTGAGCCCCGTCTTCCGCTCCAAGTGGATAAATGATTGATAGAGCGGTACGAGTTGCCGCTCTTTTTTTGTATCAGGAGAGCCAGTCCTGAGTCAATGTAGGGAGAGTGAGTTAAAAATATATGATGATACTAGATAGAGGCGGTAAGTGCGTGTGCAGTGTCTTGGTGACGCTTCTTGTGGGGTGTCTCCTCTTATGCTCTTGTGGTCGTGCAGACCTCTCGGATACGGAGCAACTACCGCAGACCTTTGTGGAGGCGGATACGCTTTACAAGGCGGGACGCTATGAGCAAGCTGCGAAGATGTACGACCGTACCGCCGAGGAGTGCTCAGGGAGAGAAAGCTTGCAGAGCCTTTGCTACTACCGTGCAGGTGTCGCTTATAGCCAGACGGAGCAGTGGGGTTGGGCTATCGTGAGCTATCGCAAGGCGCTACTGCTGACGCCAGACTATAAGGAAGCACGACACAATCTGCGCCTAGCCGAGGAGGCGAGGATGAATATGCCTGCCATGGAGTACCCGATCGTACGGCGCTGGGCAGATTCCTGTGCTTATGCACTCCCTATGAGTGGTTGGCTGGTTATATCTATTGTCCTTTTTGTGGGGGCAGTTGTCACTTGCTTGGCTTTCTTCTTGGGACGCTCAAGGAGGGTGCGACGCACATCTTTCTATGCGATGCTTATTCTGCTACTCTTGTGGGGCTGTACCTTACTGATGATCCTACATCGTCGTCACTATGATAAGCAGACGGACGTAGCGATCGTGTGCAGTGTCAAGGCTCCGCTATATGCTCTAGAGGATGACCCCGCAGTGGCTGAGCCAGTGACGGAGCTGTACGATGGTGCCGAGCTCCGCGTCGCATCTACAGCCGAGGGTGGCTCCTATCTGCATATCGTACTACCTGATGGGACAGAGGGGTGGCTGCCTAAAGACAATGTAGAGTCTGTCGCTGTCAATCAATAATCATCTCACTCGGAAGTCAACGTAACGAAGATATGGTCGAACAATTAGCTCTCTGGGAGCGCTCGCTCTTTCTCACGCTCAACGCGGCTCACACCCCTTACTGGGATGCCTTTATGTACCTCATCTCTTCACGCTGGCCGTGGATTGCTGTTGCTTTTGGACTGGTTGTCTTCCTTTTTGCCAAGAAGCCCCTCCGTGAGTCTATCCTCCTCGTAGTTATGCTGGCGCTCCTAATCACGGTGGCCGACCAGCTCTCTAGTGGCTTGATCAAGCCTTACTTCGAGCGGCTACGACCCTCTTACCATCACCTGACGGCAGACTTAGTGCAGTCGGTCTATGGATACAAAGCGTGGGGGTATGGCTTCATATCAGGACATGCGACCAACTTTATGGGGCTGGCGATGTTTACCTCACTGGCTTTTCGCAATCGCTGGTACACGGTTGTAGTCTTTGCGCTAGCCTTGACGACTGCTTATAGCCGCATCTATCTAGGCGTTCACTTTATCACAGACGTGGTGCCAGGTGCCTGTCTAGGACTTCTGCTGGGATACTTGGTCTATCTGCTCTACCGTTGGCTACGTGTCAAGCTCTACAATGTGCACCCCTCGGAGCCTCAGAGTCGTCTTTGCGCCTCGACAATCGGATATTTGACCGCATTCCTCTGCGTTTACATCCTCTTCCTCTTTGCTTTCGCAGGAGAGCTGATGGGCGTGATGAAAGGGCAGGCGGGCTGGTAGGCTACGCGCTCACTCGAAGTGAAAGTAATGGGAGAGGCGTACGCTGTCATCCCGATTGAACTCCTCAAGACTCATGATGCGGTGCCACGAATCTATGGCCCCGTTCTTACGAATGCTCCGTGCGAGAGCCATTTGCTGGCGGTAGTTAAGGTAGGGATGAGTGGGGATGCTGTCGCTGCGTAGGGATTGGAAGGCGGTGCTGTAGTTCTTCACCCCGATATAGAAGAAGGGCTTGATACGCTGGTACCTATCTGGCTCCATACCGAAGACCTCTTGTAGCTGTAGCACGGTGTAGTAACCGCCTAGTTGGTCACGATACCTAGCGATGCGCCTGGCAAAGCTGGGCCCGATACCAGGGACTTGTTGGAGTGCCAACGTGTCAGCACTATTAAGGTCTATGCGCTGTCCCTCTCGGAGCTTTGGCTGCGAAGTGTACTGCGGTCTGTCAGGCGCTCCCACGTAATCGGCCGACAGCTCGACACCTTGCGAGGAGTTGCCCCCTTCTTTGTAGGACTTATTAGGCTGTATAGGCGGTGCGTAGGTCCCGCCAGCTCGTCTTTGTGTGGAGTCCGTGGGAAGAGCGCCCATTTGCTCGTTCATCGTCTGCCCTGCCAGTGATGCAAGTGGCTGCGCATTGTAATTATTGTCCCAAAGCACCTTGCCGATGGCCGAGAGTATGATGAGGCTGACGGCTATCAGCACCCAAGTCTCTATGCGTCCTCTCTTGAAGCTACTCATAACTCTTCCGAGCTAGCGGTGTCGGCTATGATGCGTCCATCTTGTAGTGAGATGGTGCGGTCGGCTCGTTGCGCAAAGTCTTCGTCGTGTGTCACGATTAGGAAGGTCTGTCCGAGCTGGTCTCGTAGCTCGAAGAATAGCTCGATGAGCTCCTCCTTGCGCTGTGTGTCAAGGCTCCCAGAAGGTTCGTCGGCTAGGATGAGCGTGGGGCGATTGATCAGTGCACGCGCCACAGCTGTGCGTTGCTTCTCACCTCCCGAGAGCTGTGCCGGACGGTGCTTCAGACGATCGGCTAGCCCGAGCTGGGTCAGTATCTGCTCCGCTTCGCTGAGTGCTTGGCGCTTGCTCATGCCAGCGATCATAGCGGGGATGGCAACATTCTCTACAGCTGTGAACTCAGGTAGCAACTGGTGAAACTGAAAGACGAAGCCTATCTGACTATTGCGAAAGTGTGCCTGCTTCTGAGCCGAGAGGGTAAAAGGATTGACCCCGTTGATGAGCAGTTGCCCCTTGTCAGGCTTGAGCAGCGTGCCGATGATCTGCAGGAGCGTCGTCTTGCCCGCACCGCTAGGCCCGACGATAGAGGTTATCTCACTTTGATGTATCGAGAGAGTTATCTTTTTGAGTATTTGCAGAGAGCCAAAGGACTTGCAGATAGAGTCTAGAGTGACGAGAGGCGTGGGCATAAGCTTAGTCGTTTTTACTGAGGAGTAGAGAGGTCTTGTAGTACGTAGGCTGCCATGTTAAGGCCGAAGAGCTGAGGCATGTAGGAGATTGTCCCGACGATGCTACGCTTGTTCTGATCACCGTGAGGAAGGGCACGTATAGCCTCCTCATGTGAAGGCTCACTGCTGTAGACACATGGCGTGGCAAAGACGGATCGTGGTGCCTCTAGCTGGCGAAGCCGCTTGCGGACGAAGCGAGCCAAGGCGCAGATATGCGTCTTGCTCATCGGCGCTACCGAGACCCGCTGCGGATCTAGCTTAGCTCCTGCGCCCATAGCGCTGATAATTGGGATACCTAGCTGATGCGCGGTGAGGATGAGTTCGCACTTAGGCGTGAGCGTGTCGATGCAGTCTAGGATGTAGTCGTAGTGATGCGCCGAGAGGAGCGTGGGGATGTTGTCTCCCGAGAGATAGGCGGCGTGCGTCTCCACCGCTATGTCCGGATTGATCCGATGCAGTAGTTCCTCCACCACCTCCACCTTAGGACGACCTATGGTATCTCTAAAGGCTATCACCTGACGGTTGATATTCGTCTCATCGACCTTGTCGTGGTCTACGAGCGTAAAGCGACCGATACCAGAGCGCGCCAAGAGTTCGCACGCCTTGCTTCCCACACCGCCGAGCCCCACGACGAGGATATGCTTGTCGGCAAGGCGCTGTAGCGTCTCGCTCCCGAGGAGTAACTCCGTACGCTCCAACCAGTGCGGTATGCCTTCCATAGGTGTCATCGTCTCGTCTAGCTACTCCGTGATGCCTCGCTCGTCTAGAGCTTTCTGATAAGCCTTCGCATTGCGCATATGCTCCGCATAGGTAGTGGCAAAAGCGTGATACCCCGAGAAGTCCGCCCGAGCACACATATATAGGTAGTCATGTGGCTTACGGTGTAGCACGGCATCTATCGTGGTCATCTGTGGATAGCGGATAGGACCAGGGGGAAGACCCTTGTATCTGTAGGTGTTGTAGGGCGAGTCAATCTTAAGCAGTTCGCCTCCGATACGCTGAGCCGTGAAGTTGCCCGAGGCAAACTTAAGCGTTGGGTCCGCTTGCAGTGGCATTCCCTTATGTAAGCGATTGATGTAAAGCCCCGCAATGTCGCCATACTCGTCCGTCTTGCTGGACTCCTCCTCAACAATCGATGCTATGATCGACACCTCTACAGGCGTGAGTCCCATCTCCTGAGCTAGTTCGGTGCGCTGCTTGTCCCAGAACTTGTGGTAGCTCTGATCATACTTGTGCAGGAGCTCCTTGGGCGTAGTCGTCCAGTAGACCTCGTGGGTGTCGGGGAGGAACATACAGCGCACGGTCTCCGTCGTAAACCCTAGCGAATCGCAGTAGACCGAGTCTCGCAGTAGCGTGCGTAGCTCCTCGGAGGTCATCGCTAGCGGTTCTGTCAGCTTGTTGATCAGCTCCTCTTGAGTACGAATAGAGGAGAAAGCGAGCTTGACAGGGTCTTGTGCTTCGTAGGCTATCTTCTTGCAAATGGAGAGGATGCTCATATTGGGCGTCAGATGGTAGCGTCCTGGGCGTAGCTTGCTGTCTAGACGTATGACGCGAGCCACGTTACGAAGGAGGGCGGGGTTCTTGACCTCTAGCTCCTGAGCGATAGTCGTCATCAGCGCCTCGCCGCTAGTCGTGTCCGTGACGTAGGCATAGTACTCCTGCCGGCTGGAGCTACCAGCGGGGCGCAGTAGTAGGTAAGCAGCCCACGAGAGTAAGAGTAGTATGACGATCAGGATCCAAAGAGCAAGTTTACCACCAGTACGTCTAGGCGACCTATTGCGATGACTGCGACGTGAAGTGTCGTTGAAGTATGAGGGACGCCATTGTTTAGACTTAGATTTGCGACTTCGTGACATAGATGAGAGCTATTCAGTTAGTAAAAACGGATGCTAGTAAAGCAGTACCCACAAGGGAGGACGCACTCGCTAATGGCGGAGTGGGGTAGTCTCTTGTGGGTACTTTCTTGTGTCATAGCGTAGGAGAGGTGGCTCTCCTAGTTGCTGGATGCCTAAGCATAAAAGGCTGTGCGGAGCAGTTTACTTCTCCTCTGGCTGTGTGGCCTCGGGAGCGGGAGCGTCGCCTTCCTGCTGAGCTCTCTGCTCCTTACGTATATCGCGTAGCTTGAGGTCTAGCTCATCGATCTCTTGTTGCATTGCCTCGCAACGCTCCTCAAGCATCTTGAGCAGATTCTCTCCCGCACTACTGGTCACACTCAGGCGCTCCTTGTTATTGCTATAGGTCTGCAGGTCGCTCTCCAGCTGCTCCTTCCTGCGGAGTAGCTTGTCGTACTCCTCTCCGTAAGGACTGACAGGGCCGAAGTTGCGTCGATTATTGTTGCGGTTACCACGTCTGTCGCCACGAGGTCTGTCGCTAGCTCTCAGCTTGTTGAAGAAAGCATCCATCTGCTCCTTCAGCTCGTCCTGTAGCTTACGGCGTGTCTTGCGAGGCATGTAGCCCAGCTGGTTAAAGTCTCTCTGCAGGGTCACCGCCTCCTCACGATCAGCATCGGTCGGAGTCTCGATGGCAGCCAGCTCATGAGCACGAGCTAGGAGCTGCTTGGCCGTAGCCACCGACTCCTTGCCCTCCTCACGCTGCGCCTGGAAGAGTGCTTTGTGGTGCGTATAATAGGTGTCGCAAGCTTCACGGAAGCGCTTGAAGAGAGCTTGGTGCTTGTTGGTGTGGATTAGCTCGTTCCACTCCGTCTGTAGCTCTTGTATGCGGCTATGCCCCTCAGGCCAGCGCTCCTCAGCTACGATCTGCTCGATCTCCTCGATGATAGCGCGCTTGCGGTCACCCTGATCGCTGATGAGCTTGTTGCGGTCACGCATGAACTCCTTGCGCTTGTCAAAGAATATGTCGCAAGCTGTCCTAAAGTGGAGGTATAGCTCCTCGCTGACGGCACGAGGCACGCGACCCGTCTTGCGCCACTGAGCTTGCAACTCCTTGATCTGGTCGGTGAAGGTGCGCCAATCCTTGAAAGTGTGGATATCGTTCGGATTGATAGCCTCTATCTGCGTGATGATGCCCCGCTTGATTGTCTCGTTTTCACCCTCCTGCGTGCGCTGCTGGTTGCGATACTCCTGGTTGTTGAAGTTGATCTGTGCCGAAAGCTCCTGAAACTGCTTCCACAGATCCTTGCGAAGCTCCTTAGCCACAG
>CABQOJ010000021.1 GCA_902465775.1 uncultured Porphyromonas sp.
CTGAGAGCCTCCCCGAGCTCTACGAGCGCATCGTAGCTCACACCGCTGAGGTGGGACTGAGCTACGAGATCATCTTCGTCGACGATGGCAGTAGCGACGACTCGTGGCAAGTGATCGAGCGGCTAGCTGCTCAGGACGCAGCGGTGCATGCGATCAAGTTTCGTCGTAACTACGGCAAGTCGCCTGCGCTGCAGTGTGGCTTTGCTAAGGCTTGCGGACGGGTCGTCATCACGATGGATGCTGACCTGCAGGACGCTCCCGAGGAGATCGGCGGGATGTACAATATGATCGTCCATGAGGGATACGACCTCGTAAGCGGGTGGAAGAAAAAGCGCTACGACCCGCTCTCCAAGACGATTCCCACGAAGCTCTTTAACGCGACCGCTAGACGTGTCTCTGGGATTAAGAACCTACACGACTTCAACTGCGGACTCAAAGCATACCGCGCGGAGGTGGTCCATAGCATCGAGCTATACAACGATATGCATCGCTACATCCCTTATCTGGCGAAGAATGCGGGCTTCGCCAAGATTGGCGAGCAGGTGGTACACCACGCACCTCGCAAGTATGGGCACTCGAAGTTTGGGCTAGACCGCTTCTTCAACGGCTACCTTGACCTGCTCACGCTTTGGTTCACCCATCGTTTCGGACGCAAGCCGATGCACTTTTTCGGGTTCTGGGGCTCGCTCATGTTTCTCATTGGATTCATAGCGCTCATCGTGGTGCTCTCGTTCAAGCTCTCCGCACTCATCAGCGGTACACCCGCTCCGCTCGTGACGGATCGCGTCTACTTCTACATCTCCCTGGCGGCGATGATCATAGGCGTGCAACTCTTCTGCGCTGGCTTCATCGGAGAGATGATCACGCGCCGCGATCCCAATCGTGACATCTATAATATAGAAACAGAACTATGACTAAGACCTTCGACCAAATCATCTCTACTAGGCGTACGGTACGCCACTTTGACGCGACCAAGCCAATAACTCGTGATGAGCTCATGCCGATACTGGAGGCTGGGCGGCTAGCTCCCTCGGCAAAGAACTTCCAGCCACTCCGCTTCGTCGTGGTGCTCTCCGAGGAGGAGCGCACGAAGCTTCACGCCATCAGTCAGCAGCCATGGTTTTACCATGCTCCGAGCTACATCGTCATCATCGGTGACCACGACAAGGCGTGGCAGCGTCCGCACTGTGACCTCACCTACGTAGATACCTCGATAGCACTGACGCACATGCTCCTCAAGGCTGAGGATATGGGACTAGGCGCTACGACGGTGGCTGCCTTCGATCAGGAGATATGCCGTGAGCTACTACAGATCCCAGAGCATGAAGAGCCGATCCTCATCTTAGCTGTGGGGCATCCAGACCCAGCCTTTGCGGGCAAAGAGGGCAACCCACGTCGCAAGACGATGGAAGAGCTGGTCACATTCATCTAAGCTAGTCGCACCGCCATGCGTCGCACCGTCACCCTACTACTGCTCTCGCTCATCCTCCTGAGCAGTTGCCACCAGGAGGCACCCTACAGGAGTGCCGAGGGGCTCATCTTCGGCACGCTTTATCGGGTTACCTACCAGGCTGACCGGGACTTGTCCGACCAGATCAATGAGGCGCTGCAGGAGGTCAACCGTGTGGCAAACCCCTTTGACTCGACCTCTATGATCTATGCGGTCAACAACAACTTGTCGATGACGGTGGACAGCACTTTCTACGCTATCTACAGCGTAGCGCGGAGGGTCTACGAGCAGTCGGGCGGCACCTACGACGTGACCATTGCCCCGCTGGTCAATGCGTGGGGCTTTGGCTTCGAAAAGAGCTACCCACTCACGCAGCAGCAGGTGGATAGTTTGCTGGAGTTGGTCGGCATGGACAAAATCTCCTGCACTCCTACTGAGCTGACCAAGGCAAACCCCGCAATGGAACTAGACTTTGCCTCCGTAGCCAAGGGCTACGCCTCTGACCTCGTAGGCGAGAAGCTACGCAAAGCGGGCGTGACCAACTACCTAGTGGAGATAGGTGGCGAGATAGCTTACTCGGGACGCAATCCGCGAGGCGCTCCATGGCGTGTCGGCATCTCAAGGCCAGATCTGGACTCACTGGGAATAAGCCAAGAGCTACAGGAGATCATTGATCTGCCAGGCGAACGAGGAGGACTGGCCACCTCGGGCAACTATCGCAACTACAAGGTCGCAGCTGACGGACGAGTCTACGGACACACGATCTCTGCGCTGAGCGGTTACCCCGCCGAGACAGACATCCTGAGCGCCTCGGTGATCGCTCCGACGTGCGCTGAGGCTGATGCTCTAGCGACGGCCTTCATGGCTTCGGGGTACGAGGGCTCAGAGGCGATGCGTAAGCAGCTTTCGCCAGATATCTCCTTCCTACTCTTCGTATCGACTGGCGATTCATTAGCTTTCACTTCCATCGCTAGTCCATCCTTCCCACGATCGCACTGATGCCAGCTCGCTTGCCTAGTGATATCGGACGGACTTTCTTATCTTTGCACCATATAGCAGACATTATGACCCAATCATCGCTTCCCAATAGCGCTGTCAACGATCAGCCAAACTACCCAGACGAGGGCGCACGCCCCACCTTCTCGCAGATCTTTCGTTTGATCCTGAGACAGTGGTACTGGTTTGTGCTCTCCTTCGTGCTCTTTGTCATACTAGGCAAGATTGTCGCGGACCATCGTCCCATGGGACGTCAGACCTACTACATGCAACTCTCCTCACGACAGCCACACGAACTGACGAATCCGATGATGCCACTGAGCGACTCGACCTTCAAGACCTCGCCTTGGACGCCCGAGTATATCGCAGCTTTGCTCAGTACGACAACGGCCGTCGAAGAGGCGGGCAAGCGTATTGACTTTCAGGTGGACTACTGGGTCAAAACGCCCTTTGGGATGCGTGATTACTACAATCAGACGCCGATCATCGTACACTTTGGCAACCTCCTACCAACGGACAAGCTGGACTGTATCGCTCGGCTTGATGATCCCGTGCATCCGAAGCAGGTTACGATGAGTGCGTTCTCAGGAGTCGTGCAGGGTCTGCCGCTCTATGAGCCGTACGATGTAGTCATCCCTGTCGGTACGACTCAAGAGACTCCCGTGGGGCCTATCTCGGTGACACTCGACGACCCAGCGCAGCACTATCCTTACCATATCGATCAGAAGTATACCGAGATCCCTATCACCTACTCTCCGCTCGTAGATACCCGCGTTGCCTACGAGCAGGATATGGAGGTGACAATGAAGAAGGAAGACTTACCTCTCTCCTCGGTGATACGTGTCGAGCTACCCTCTAATCGCTCCGAGCGTCGCTGTCTAGACCTACTCTATGAGATGTACGTTGTCACCGATAGCCTAGGCTGGGCCGAGCAGCTAAGTGATGAGGGCGTTACCGATTCGCTAGGTCGCTTTGCTGGGGCGGTGCCAGTGGCGGGGCTGTCGCCATTTAGACTGATTGACAAACCTCGTGTGCTACGAGAGATGCAGCCCGACCTATTTATCATAGCAGGTATGGGACTCCTAGGTCTACTCCTGCCGCTACTCCTGATGTACATCTACTGGGTTATACTAGGCGCCATCTACTATGTCTGCGAGCTACCCCGCCTCCTACGCAGTCGCCTCACACTAGATCTGCAGCGAGGGCGTAAGGGCAAACCCCTCTACCCCAACCTTGAGGAGCTCTGTACCCTTGTAGCACCACAAGGAGAGCCACGCGCCATACAGCTCGTCTCACCTAACAATACAAAGTACCACCGCCAGCTCGCCTCGGAGCTGCAACAAGCTTTACAGCAGAGAGGCATCTCCTGCGCTGTCTGGTACTTAGACTTAGCAAGCCAAAAGAAGGTTAGCGAGGAGTCTAATGGAGTCTACCACACGACGCTCACGCCTGGGATGATAGGCTCTAGCGCCTTCCAGCAGCAACTCAAGCAGCTACAGACACAGCACCAGCTCACGATCATCGTGCCTCCAGCACTCACGAAGGATCCGACCGCTTATCTTCTCTCTAATAGCGTAGAGCAGAGCCTCTACTGCATCTATCGTGGTAGCACGAGAATTAGAGCGATCAAGCAGGCCGTCCATCAGCTACAGATCAGACAGCAACTCGACCACTCCCGCATGCAGACCCTATGGGTGGAGTAGTAAGAGTGAACGCTCAGCTTTTTTATGGATCAAGCTATGATAACTGAAGGTAGAGACTCTAAGGAGAAGCCTCCTGGTCTGATCGACCTACGTCCTGCAACATCAGAAGTTAGCGGGGCTGTAGGACTCTTCGGCGGGAGCTTTGACCCGCTACACATCGGGCATCTCGCTCTCTGTGACTACCTTTTGGCTTATCCCGAGCTGTCGGGAATAGAGCACATATGGTTCATGCCTACTCCGCAAAATCCGCTCAAGGAGCAAGAGACCAGCTTTTCTTACGAGTGGCGCTGTCGCATGATCGAGCAAGCAATTCAATCCGATCCCCGCTACGAACTATGCACGATCGAGTCTATGCTGTCTGAGCCTCACTACACGGTGGACACACTCACTGCTTTGGAGGAGCACTATCCGCATTGCGCCTTCAGCCTCATCATCGGTGCAGACAGCCTAGCCTCGCTCTCGCAGTGGTATCGGCACGGAGAGCTCATGGACCGTCTGCCACTCGTGGTCTATCCACGGAGCGGGTACGACCTCTCACAGCTAGCCGATCAATACCCCACAGCTCAGATACGACTGATGAGCAATGCGCCTCAGATAGAGGTCTCCTCGACAGCGATCCGTCAGGCGCTCCACGAGGGCCGCGACCTGCGCCACTGGCTTCCTCAGCCTGAGCTATACGACACACTCTCTAAAGTAACTACACATCATGAATGATGACCGAATGGTACAGCTAGCCTCCTATCAAGTCGAAGAGGAGGCGCTCGAGCTACTGGACCTACTTTCTGACCATGGCATACCAGCCACCATACGCAACAGCTACAGCGCTCGAATGCTCAGCGCATTCGTTGACGTGGGCGGCTTCATCGTTGAGGTGCCTGAGAGTGCCCGCCCTCAGATCCAAGAGCTGATAGAGAGTGGCGAGCTCATCCTCCCCGACGAGAGCGACGAGCCCACGACACGCCTCACGCAGTGGGTCTCCAAGCTACCCCTCCCAGCTCAGTGGTCTCTGGAGAAGCGCCTCACCATGCTCCTCCTACTACTTATCGCCATCGGGATCATCATCGCTCTCGCTGTCCTCATCGTCTCGTAGAGATCCCAGAGCTTACAAAACAAAAGAATCTCCTTTCGAAATCCGCAAGCGGATATTCGGAAGGAGATTTCTTCTGTTAACCACAAATATAAGGCTCAAAAGACAACCACGCCCTTTCGAGCCCCAAAACAAAACAACTCAGTGTAGCAACGTCGCGCTCCCTCTTGGACTTGAACCAAGGACCCCCTGATTAACAGTCAGATGCTCTAACCAACTGAGCTAAGGAAGCAGTACGAGACTTAAAGCCTCACTGATGATCCACTTGTTGCGCTCCCTCTTGGGCTTGAACCAAGGACCCCCTGATTAACAGTCAGATGCTCTAACCAACTGAGCTAAGGAAGCGTTCCAAATGTGAGTGCAAAGGTAATACTTTTCTCCAATACCTGCAAATAGTCGCCACCCCAACTTTTGCAAATATCGCCGCAAAGCCGACCAACAATCTAACGTATAATCACTTACGGACGAGCATGTGTTACTACTTTAAGGCAAGGCAACGACCCTGTGAGACGACTCGTCTGTGGAGATTGGGAAAAGGCAACGATTGCCCCAGCTTTTCAAGTAGGCCTATAAACGATATACGGCATTTTTCGTACCTTAGCTCCCAAATTAGTTCGTCTGAATATGGAAATATGGATTATCGTGGCGACAGCCCGCGACAGAGCTATAGGACGTGACGGCACGATGCCGTGGCGTCTGAGCGATGATTTGCGCCGATTTAAGGCGGCAACGACGGGGCATGCGGTCGTTATGGGGCGGCACACGTGGAACTCCATAGGCGCTCGTCCACTGCCCAATCGCTGCAACATAGTAGTCTCTCGCACGCTACCCGAGGGCGACGCCGAGACGCACTATGTCGCCTCTACTCTAGAACAGGCGCTACAGCATTGCCAGCAGGCGGGCTACGATCGGGTTTACATCATGGGTGGCGGCATGCTCTACAAGAGTGGCCTACCCTACGCTACGCACCTTAATCTGACAATGGTTGACACGGTCGTACCTGACGCCGACACGCATTTTCCAGAGATCAACCTGGCGGAGTGGTCCAAGCTCGAGGAGGCTCACTATCCAGCCGACGAGCGCAATGACTATCCTGTGACACAGACGCTATACAAACGAATCGAAACGGCTAAACGCTATGAATAAACCTTCGATACCTAAGGGAACACGAGACTTTGGCGCTGAGGAGATGCGCCGACGCAACTACATATTTGAGACGATACGCTCCGTCTTCGCACTCTATGGTTTTGAGCAGATTGAGACGCCAGCCATGGAGCAGCTTACCACGCTCACGGGTAAGTATGGTGTAGAGGGTGATCGACTACTCTTTAAGATCCTGAACTCGGGAGACTATAAGGCGGGGATTGATGCGGAGACCTTTACGGAGGAGTCGCCGGGAGCGCTAGCAGCTCGCCTCTGTGATCGAGGACTGCGCTACGATCTGACCGTGCCCTTCGCCCGTTATGTGGTGATGCACCGCAACGAACTCACCTTCCCCTTCAAGCGCTACCAGATGCAACCCGTATGGCGTGCCGATAGACCGCAA
The DNA here is from genome assembly GCA_902465775.1 of uncultured Porphyromonas sp. The sequence continues at coordinate 6,783 of CABQOJ010000021.1, forward strand.
AAGGGACGCTATCGTGAGTTTTACCAGTGCGATGCCGACGTCATCGGTACCGACTCGCTGATGCCTGAGGTGGACTTTGTCTATATGATCGACGAGGTCTTCCGTCGGCTCAAACTCCGCACGACGCTCCTGCTCAACAACCGCAAGATACTAGCTGGCATTGCTGAGGTGATCAAGGCACCAGACCGATTGGCTCAGTTGACCATCTGCATGGACAAGCTGGACAAGACCTCCGTAGAGGCGGTCTTAGCGGATCTCGTCGAGAGTGGCTTTGCCCTAGACTCGCTAGAGCCCGTTCGCAAGGTTCTGACGCTGGAGGGAAGCAATCGTGACAAGGTGGCTGTGCTCAAGCAGCTACTCGCAGACTCCGAGATAGGGCTCAAGGGGCTGGAGGAGCTCGAGTACGTCCTCGACCATGTCGACACGAGCGACCTGATGACCGAGCTAACCTTCTCGCCTTCGCTGGCTCGTGGCTTAGACTACTACACAGGCGCCATCCTAGAGGTCAAGTCGCTCGATGCGCCGATGGGCTCTATCTCAGGAGGTGGACGCTACGACAACCTGACCGGTATCTTCGGACTAGAGGGTGTCTCAGGAGTCGGCATCTCTTTTGGCGCCGAGCGCATCTACGACATCATGCTGTCGCTGGGTATGTTTGACACAGCCATGGAGCCCGAAGAGCGGATTATGATCGTGAACTTTGGCGAGGAGGAGCTTCAGAAGCTACTGCCCATAGCGCATCAGCTACGTCGCGCAGGGCTCGCCACGGAGGTCTATCCCTCAGCCGACAAGATGAAGAAGCAACTCTCCTATGCCAATAGCCGAGGCTGTCGCCACGTCATCATCGCAGGTAGCCAAGAACTTAACGAGGGCAAGGTCTCTATCAAGGACATGATCCTCGGCACGCAACAGGAGTGTCCGCTCGATGAGATCGTGTCCCGCTTGAAAGAGTCGCTCTCCGCCAGTCATTAGATCGCTCATCTCGTGAAGAATTGCTACCTTTGCAGGAGTATTTCTCATCTAAAGATCAAAGACTGAATATTCCCCCTATGCCACAAGACGAAGTAAGCTATGCGCTAGGACTAAGCATCGGACAGAACTTCAAAGCGTCCGGAATCAAGGCTATTACCTCCGAAGACTTCATCGCAGGTCTCCAGGACGCTCTCGCAGAGCGTGAGCCTAAGCTGACCAACGAGCGAGCTCGTGAGGTGATCAACCAACTGTTCATGCGCCTACAGCAAGAGGAGGCAGAGCTCAACGCAGCTGCTGGCAAGGAGTACCAAGAGATCATGCGCCACAAGAGTGGTGTCGTGACGCTCCCCAGTGGACTACAATACGAGATCATCAAGGAGGGCAAGGGCGCTAAGCCTAAAGCTACCGACAAAGTACGTGTACACTACCACGGCACGCTCATCAATGGGGTTGTCTTCGACAGTTCCGTAGAGCGTGGCGAGCCCGCCGAGTTTCCCCTCAATGCGGTCATCCCTGGCTGGACGGAGATCCTACAGCTGATGCCCGTGGGCAGTAAGTGGCGCGTCGTGATCCCCTCTGAGCTAGCCTACGGGAGCCGTGGCGCTGGCGACGTGATCCGACCCAATATGACGCTCATCTTCGAGATCGAGCTACTAGACATCGTATAGACACCCTAAAGACTTATGACACATCGCATCTTAACCGTTGCGCTGACGCTACTGGTGAGCGTAGGCGCACTCACAGCAGCCGAGCCTCCACGTCTCATCTCCTCGGCTGATACAGCAGCCTATGCGCTAGGTATCGCTAATGGAGTAGGCTTTGCGCAGAACCTGACCCAAATGCCTGGAGATCCTATCAATAAGGAGTTGCTCCTAGCCGGCTTTACGGCAGCTTTTCTAGAGCAGCCCACGGTCATGACCAATGAGGAGGCGCAAGCTTTTCTCTCTACCTACTTCCAGCAGCTGGAAGCGCGGATGGCGCAGGAGACAAAGGAGAAGAACGAAGCTTTCCTCAAGAGCAATGGCGAGCGCCCCGAGGTCAAGACGACCCAGAGCGGACTACAGTATGAGATCATCAAGGAGGGCAAGGGTCCCCGTCCTACGGTTGAGGACACAGTCCGTGTACACTACACGGGTACGCTCATCGATGGCACTAAGTTCGACAGCTCCGTAGATCGTGGCGAGCCAGCTAAGTTTGGTCTCCTACAGGTTATCCCAGGCTGGACCGAGGGTCTGTGCCTACTGCCACAGGGCAGCAAGGCTAAGCTCTATATCCCAGCACGCCTAGCCTACGGCGAGCGTGGTGCGGGCAACTTGATTCCGCCCAATGCGACACTCATCTTTGAAATCGAACTACTGGAGGTGATCAAGGGTCAGCCTATTCCCCTGGCCACCCCAACGGAGAAATAACTATAACGCAAACGAATATCTTAAATACAACTTACAATGAAGAAATCAATTCTCTCACTCCTCGCAGTGGTCGCAATGGTCTGTGCCTTTGCTAGCTGTAACAAGAAAGCTCAGACGAGTGAAACCAACGGCGAACTATCAGCCATGAGCGATAGTGTGGCTATGATCCAGGGTTATATGACTGGACAGCAGCTCGGTCAGCAGTTTATGATGATGGCTATGCAGGGCATGCCTGTAGACACCGTTGAGTTCCTCAAGGGATTCAAGAAGGGTATCGCTGACACCACCAAGTTCTCTTACTACGCTGGCCAGATCCAGGGAGCGCAGACTGCCATGAGCCTTATGAAGGATGGTATAAGCACTAAGCTCTTTGCAGAGTATCTAGAGTATGCTCTCAAGGGAGATACGACGAAGCTAGGAATGAGCCAGGAGCAGGCTTATGCATTCCTCCAAGACTTCTACCAGAAGAAGCAGGAGAACGATAATAAGGAGAAGTATGGTAAGAACATCGATGCCGGCAAGAAGGCCATCGCTGAGTTCTCCAAGCAAGACGGTGTCATCACCACAAAGTCAGGCATCGCTTACCGCTACGCTACGAAGGGTACAGGCAAGTCTCCTGTAGATGGTGACAAGGTCAAGGTAACCTACCGTGGTACACTCATCGACGGCACCGAGTTTGACAAGAGCGAGGAGCCTGTTGAGTTTGGTGTAGACCAGGTTATCCCAGGCTGGACCGAGCTTCTCAAGCTGATGAAGGTGGGCGATCAAGTAACCGCTTACATTCCTTACGATCTAGCTTACGGTGCTAACGGTAGTGGGTCTACTATCGAGCCATACTCTACGCTCATCTTTGACGTGACACTCCTAGAGGTAAATCCCGCAGAGAAGAAGTAATCAACGCGACGCCGCGTCGCCACGCATGACGACTTAATAGGTTCATGCGTCTGACTAATCTGGACCTACACAGTATCTATCGTTGGCACACGTCGTGCTACTAGATCCTGTGTAGGTCTATTCATAGACAGTGCAAAGGTAGTAAGAGAGCACATAGAGCGTGACCTGAGGTGCACTCAGCAGCGGGCTGTAATCGGCAAGCGACCCAACAGCCCTTAGAGAAGAACCACACAACAAATGACTCAAACCTGTAGGACGCATAGCCCATAGGCTAAGCACTACAGCTTCCTTCCAGCAATAATTATAAATCCTGAGCTAAGGCTTATGTCTCACTTCGAGTCACATATAGAGCAGATCCTCGCCACGCTACGTGACGAGCAGGCGCTCCGCACGCTCACTCCTATTGAGCCTCTAGAGGAAGGCCGCTACGCAGCGCTCGACGATGCGCACCCTCAGCCTCTCATCAACCTCAACAGCAACGACTACCTAGCTCTCCACGACGCTAGCTGTCACTTTGCCGACGAAGCTGACCTGACCGACAGCCTACGGACGCTCTCTGCGGGAGATCTAGGCTCTACCTCCTCGCGATTGCTCTCGGGAGATCGTGCGGTGATGCACCAGCTGGAGGGACTCATCGCTAAGTCCCTACGACACGAGACAGCCTTGCTATTCAACAGTGGCTACCACGCCAACGTAGGCATCCTCCCAGCGCTCAAGCTCCCAGGCATGGTGGTGATAGCAGACAAACTGATTCACGCCAGTATGATCGACGGGATACGCCTCTCGGGCTTACCTTTCGAGCGCTTTCGCCACAACGATGTAGCACAGCTCCAGCGTCTCATTGAGAAGCATCACAGCGCCGAGAGTTGCCAGCATATCATCGTCATGGCGGAGAGCATCTACAGCATGGACGGTGATCTGGCTCCACTGCAAGAGTTTGTGACGCTCAAGCAGCAATACCCCAAGGTGGCTCTATATATAGACGAAGCGCACGCCATCGGTGTCCGTGGAGCGCATGGCTATGGGCTGTGCGAAGAGCTAGGCTTGCTGTCCGAGATTGACCTCCTTGTCGGTACCTTCGGCAAGGCACTCGGATCGATGGGAGCTTACGTCGCCTGCTCCGAGGCGGTACGCACACTACTCATCACCCGCTCGCGAAGCCTCATCTACTCGACCATGCTGCCCCCGCTCATCATCCAGTGGGTGCTGTCCGTCTGGCAAGCGCTCCCCACATTCACACAGCGCAGAGCGCACCTAGCTAAGCTACAGCAACTGCTCACCGACGAGCTAGCCTCGCTACCCGATCAACTCCTCCCCACCCCTCACAGCCACATCATACCGCTCCTCTGCGGGAGCCGTGAGCGAGCTAGAGCTGTCGCACAGGCACTCCACGAGGAGGGTTACTTCATCCGCCCCATCATGTCTCCGACCGTACCAGTCGGCTCAGAGCGACTGAGGATCTCACTGACCGCTGGACTCACCACCGCTGAGGTCAGGCAGCTATGCCAAATCATCTTAACGCATCTTGCCTAGCCGCTATGCAGTATACCTTCCAGCGAAACTGTGACCAAGGCCTCTCCCGCCAACTCATCCTATACTTCTGCGGATGGGGCATGACCCCTGACACGGTCTCTCACCTGACCTTGCCACCAGCGTGTGACCTACTCTCGCTGTACGACTACCGCACCCTCGAGCT
>CABQOJ010000022.1 GCA_902465775.1 uncultured Porphyromonas sp.
TATATAGTGTCTAGCTCTAAAAACAGGAGTCGCTCTCGCAACTCCACTCCAAAGGTACGAAAAAGAAGTTAGAGGTTAGAGGTTAGAGAGACTAGCATTTTTAGGAGCACTAGTGCTCCTAGCCTACAGTCATCCATAGCTCCGAGGAAATCCGAAATCTCCTCGGCGAAATCTTTGAGTATCCAGTGAGGAACGAAAAAACTCTTCCGAAGTTTGATCCCATTCTTCCGAAGTTTGATCTCATTCTTCGGAAGTTTCCTCTCTCTCCTCGGTAGAGAATCTTCATTTCCTCCCTAGGAAATCGGAAATAGATCGGAGGTGTCAGAATAGCTCATCTTAGCGGACTACACAATCTACGAAAAGGGTTGGGAAGCGAAACGAAAAAGCCCCAAAGGAGGTCAAACTTCCTTTGGGGCTATCTGATTGCTTGGAACGTAGGGGCTAGTGGGCGACGACTACACGTCGGCTTCCTAGCGCAGTATTGAGAATGTAGGTGCCACTGGGCAGATGTGCTAAGCTGATCTGGAGCTGACCACTGGCTGGGGTGACAGCCTCTAGCAGTCGCTCACCCTGTAGCGTGTAGAGCGTTACGGAGCTTGTCGCCGGAAGCCCTACGATGGTCATCTGATCCCGTACGGGCATCGGATAGATCGTCCAGTCACTTTGCATTGCCTCAGCGGGCGTATCAATGGCCGTATAGGCATTCCCCTGCTGATCGGTGACTGTCCAGCCGCGCTCAGCTGCTAGCTTTACCTGCTCTGGGGTGCAGATACTGCCCTCGAGGTCAGGTCTGGAGGTGTCAATGAGTGCTATGGTACCACGAGTGGTCGCTGAGCGGTCGGGTAGTGACTGTAGCATCTCGGTCATCGCCTTGCCTCTTATCTTGCTGTGGTATATAGATATGTGCTGTAAGAGGGGAGAGGCATGGGAGAAGTCAGCCTCAACGATCCCCGTGGATTCGCTCTTCTGGTCAAAGACTAACGAGGTGAAAGCTCCGATGATGGCTGTGCGCCCCTGATCGACAGCTCCGTAGATTTTATAGACACCATCTTCGTGCGACAGGCTCATGAGTGTTAGCCCATAGAGGCGGATCATATCGGGAGCCGCGACATCTACCATGAGAGGGTATGAGTAGTCAGACACCTTCTCTAGGGAGACGTAGTGATCCTCATCAATGGCTGGTGAGAGCTGGTCTACAGCAACTATAGGCAGGGTTAGCTCGTGATATTGCTCTCCGTAGTACATCTTACCTTCATGCTCTATGACATCAAACAGTCGAACCTGGAGGGAGTAGCCTTGCCCTTTGGACAGTGAGTACCACGAAGATGGGTCAATACTATACTGAACTGTCTTATGCGCTGGTAGGTCCTGAATGATCTTTATCCCTTGATCCTGTACAGAGGCGCCACCCCTTGTATTCCGCAAGAGTGCCCACTCCACTAGTAACTTACGGCTCTTCTGATTACCTTGGTTGGTTATCTCAAAGGTTATAGCGGTGGTCTCAGGTGCACGCTCTATAGCTCCCGTTATGGATCTCCGGGCGACACACTTGAGTGAGGCTGCTTTGGATACAGTAGCTTCAGCTGGAAGTACCTCTAGACGCTGCGAGGAGCGTAAGGCATAGCCACTGTCGGCGCCACCTTCATTTACATAGCTTCCCTTGAGGATGATATTGCCCTTGGTGCCAGCAGGGAGCGGTAGCTTAGAGATATCTACTCGTACCTTCTGCTGATCTTGGGGCGTTATCATAGCTGAGGGAGTGCCAATAAGGGTGCGGTCTCCCTTCATGTCCTCAAAGTAGCAGTCCCATGATGAGAAATACTCCTCCTGGCTTAGGTTGTCAATAGAGAGTGTGACCGAGCTCTTGCTGTAGCTACGCAGGTTAGGAGCTGATACTTCGGTCAGAGCGAGCTGAGGCTCTAGCTGGGGGAGCGTACAGCTAGCCTTGCCGTCAGCGTCGAAGGTGACCGTCACCTCAGAGATCCCTCCGTTGTAGTGGCGCACGGGGATCATCTTGCCGTCATAGCCTGCGTAGGCAAGCGTCACGACGTAGCTCGCACTCTGTGTGGGGAGACCTAGATCAGCAAGGTTAACAGAGGGTATCTTGTATAGCTGCTTTCTGGAGTAGACGTAGTAGCCGTGACTTTCTAGCACTTGCTCCGTAGCGGGAGCACCGTAGTAGGTTTGTGCGCCCTCCTGTGTAGGTGTGATGGAGAGACAGAACTTCGTACTATATTTGAATGCAGAGGTTAGCTCGAGGACTACATCTTTGAGCTGGATAGTCTTATTGTCATCACAGGATACAGTCAGGGAGTGAGCCGATATCTCCTCGCTGACGGTCCGCTCTGAGGTGCCGTCACGGTCGGGCTCTATGCCGATCATGATCTCCTGAAAGTTGTTGAACCCATCGTAAGAAGTACCACCACCAGTACCTAGCACATCGGGGTTGATAGCGTAGAGAAGGAAGAATCCGTCAGCCATACCGTTCCATCCGAAGTTGATGTGGAAGTAACCATTCTGCCGATAGCCATCACAGACGAAGGCATGTCCTACCGTGCTGCTGGAACCAGCGTAGTAAACGGGACGCCTCTCGTTGAGTTCCTTGGCAATGATGTCCATCCAGTCGGCTATCTTGTAGTTCATACGGTTGAGTAGCTGGAGGCTCTTCTTGTACTTAAAGTACTTTTGCAGACCCTCTTTGGGAAACTGTGAGATAGTGCCACTGGCCTGCGGACTATACTGCATCTGTGAGATGACCCCTACGTGATAGCATAGGGTGGAGAGAGCCGTGCGTACCTCTGGAGACTCATTGTCTTTACTAGGATGCTCAGGCATGTTGGCCCAGTCGTAGGTTGTCTTAGAGAAGTCCACACGATGCCGGGTATAGTCTTGCTCTGTGTAGGAGCAGATGCCCTCGCCCTGGTTAGGCCACTGGTAATAGCGTAGGATCTGCGAGAGAGCTGTCGCTACGCAGCCCACGACAGACCGATAGCCCCCCTTCTCAGGGCAAAGCTCATTGAATGGAGCGTTCTGCCCCCACTGAATCTGGCCAAGGAGAGGAGCCACCCCCTCAGGACGTAGCTGTGAGGTGCGGGGCATCACGACGGGCTTGCCACGCTCGACCAAGTATTGTATAGAGGCACGTGCCTGAGCGAGAAAGGAGGCAATGTGCTCTGGCTGCTCCTCGTCTGGAAGAAAGGCGCCAGCGTCGGCATAAGCGATCACCTCGGGGAGTAGATCATCGCCCGAGATCATCACATAGCCTCTCTCACCACTTATGTTATATACGTAGTATGCTGAGGCTTGAGCTTGATGGATCGGAGCCATCGTCTGGTGACGTACGGTCATACCTCCAGAGTCTGCGGTAGGGGCTGACACGAGCGTTAGCAAAGGCGTAGAGGATGAGCGTAGAGCGCCCAGCTCGCTACTGCTAAGTCGTTGTATAGTGTATTGCTCGGCTATGAGGCGAGCCTGCGTCTCTGTGCGAGGCTTGGCCCATAGAGCGCTCATGGAGAGGATTACTCCTAAGGTTAGGAGGAGAAAACGTTGGGTCATATGATTACGGTGTTTGTCTGAAGGGACAAATATAATACAATTCCTCTACACGATAGCTGGCCCAACTTCTCTAGGATATATACTTTGCTGTAGGAACCTTTGAGCTTCTATGGCGAGTAGTACAGCTTGCGAAGCCTAGTCCGTGTGTGGGTTACTGCGCGGTGGCGACCAAAGCGACGCCGACCGTCTCGATGCCCGTGAGGGTGTCTTGATCGGTTGCTTGGCTTAGCTCGATGGTGTAGAGCCCTGGGTGAGGAGGTGTCAGGAGCGTGTTGACTTTGTAAAGTTGCTGTCGTAGTGCGTAGCCCTCTCCAGCCCATACGCCTGGCTCCTCGGTGAGAGGTAGTGCCAGTGTCGTCGTAGCGCTCCACCCGAGAGCAGAGCGGAGGCGAACGGTGAGTGGTAGAGTAGTGTACGCATAGCGACTGTTGTACCGTATGTAGAGGTAGAGCGTGTGGGGTGTCCGAGGGCGCTCGACGAAGCTATCAAAGGAGATGCTGCGTCCCGCAGACCACCCCCCTTCTGGGATCTCTTCGGTCTGCATTTGCTTCTGAAAAGTCGCATAGTGGCAGGAGCTAAGAGTTAGGATAGACAGCACAGTTATCCACCCTACGATACCACCTCTGCACCCTCTGCTCATAGCTCTAAGTGATCTAGCGGCCGTGGACTACTCTTCCCCTTGAGGCTTCGTGCGTGGACGGCGACGGCGATTGCCAGTCTGAGGCTTGCGTCTCGGCTTGCGAGGAGATTGCGTGGTGGACTCTTCGCTGGCAACTTGCCCGTCCTGAGGCTTCTCAGTATTGTTGCCCTCTGGGCTGGCCTCCTTCGCTCTCGGTGTGTCGGAGCTGATGCGCTCTCTCTTTCTTGACTTACGACGCTTACGCTTCTTGGGCTGGTCAAAGCGGTTGATCGCATTGTCAAAGAGTATGTCCTTAGGCTTCTTCGGAGCCTCCTGCTGGTCAGAGAGCGTCTCGGGGATCTCGCCACGCTGGTTCATCTCGATAATCTCCTTAGCCCGCTCCACAGATATGGTCTCAGGCTCTTCGAGACTCTTAGGCGCTAGGCTGTAAGTGATCTCTCCCGCTAGGAGGTCGCACTTGTTGAAGTAGTAGGTGCCACTCTCTGTCTCTAAGGTCGTACGACTCGAGGGGAAAGCCTTCTTCGCCTCCATGTAGACATCTACCTCATAGTTGGTACAGCACTTGAGCTTGCCACACTGTCCGGTGAGCTTGAGCGAGTTCTGGGCTAAGTTCTGAAAGCGTGCAGCTGCGGTGCTGACAGAGTTAAAGCGTGAGAGCCAGGTCGAGCAGCAGAGCGCTCGTCCGCAGGGCCCGATCCCGCCGATACGTCCCGCCTCCTGTCTAGCACCTATCTGACGCATCTCCACACGTATGTGGAAAGCATCTGCCAGGAGTCGGATCAGCTTACGAAAGTCTACTCGCTGATCCGCTATGTAGTAGAATATAGCGCGCGTCCCATCGGCCTGATACTCCACATCGCCGATCTTCATGTCTAGTCCCAGCGAAGTGGCTATCTCGCGCGACTCGATCATCGTCTGGTGCTCGCGAAGCTTAGCTGCTCGGTAGTGATCCATGTCAGCGGGACGAGCTTTGCGGTAGATCGCCTTCGCACTGTCTACATACTGTTCGTCATGGTTGGCCCGTACCCTCGTGGAGACCAGCGTCCCTGTGAGAGCTACCATGCCAACGTCGTAACCTCCGCTATCAGCCTCTACGACCACGTAGTCTCCTCTCTTGAGGTCGAGGTGATCTACGTTGCGGTAGTAGTTCTTGCGGGTGTTCTTGAACTGCACCTCGACGATCTCCTGCTGCTGCACCCCATCGGGCAGATCAGCTAGCCAGTCAAAGGTGGAGAGCTTGCAGCAACGCGACCCTACGCCTTTGCATCGTGGGCAGTCTATCTTATCTAGTAGGTCTGGTTTGTATTCCATCGAATAGTTTCAAAAATGGGGAGGTCGTGATGTTACTTTCTCTTCCTTCCAGTCACCCTTTCTAGCGAGTCAAAGCCCTGTCCATATACGCCATGTACCGTAGACTCGGAGATAAAGGCATCGGGGTCTACCGAATTGATCACCTGATAGAGCCCTCCGCGCAGATTCTTGCGTATCGTCACTAGGACCACGTGCATCTGTTGATGACTATAGCCACCCTCGCCGTGGAGTATGGTGCATCCATGTCCTAGGCGACGTGTGATAGCCTCGCTGAGACGCTCATACTTGGTACTGACGATGAGTAGCTGCACAGACTGCTTGTTGGCCTCCATAATGTAGTCCAGCATCTGCCCCACGATGGTGATCTCTATGAAAGAGAAGGCGAGCTTGCCTAGAGCAGTACCCCAGCTGTACTGGGGCCCGAAGAAGTGGCTCACGAGAGCACCCGTCGTGACGATGATAGCATCCATAAAGATCATCGCACGTCCCAGTGAGAGTGTGCTATACTTATTGATGATAGCCACGATAATGTCGGTACCACCCGTACTGCCATTGGCAGAAAAGACCAAGCCTAGTCCAGCACCACAGAGACCCGCTCCGACGACCAGTGCGACAAACGGCTCATCTGGCGCCAAGAGCGGCCCGAAGTTGGGGAGTGTACTCGTCAGCCAAGTGGGCAGATTGTGGTACACCTCCAGTCCTTGTCCTACCATGGGGGTAAAGAACGCTTGTCCCACAGGGATCGTGACGGCAAGCATCAGGACGGCTATGATCGTCTTCATCGAGAAGCGCCACCCCAGGATCCATATCGAGAGGAGTAGCAAGCCGACATTGATGATGTTGTAAGGTATGCTGGCAGGGATATTTGTCGCCAGCTGAATGATCGTGGTCAGTCCTGCCAGCCCCCCCGAGGTGATGTCTTGTGAGAGGATGAAGGCTGTCCAGCCAAACGTGTAGACGACTACACCTGCGAAGATGAGTAGAACATCCTTTAGAAAGCGCGCAGACTGGCGTGGGTCGGGATAGCGTAAAGGTCTTTTCGTAGTCATGAGTGACAAAGTTATTACTTGGCGAAGAGGGAACACACCCCCAAGCACCAACTTCAGAAGTTACACAAAGGTAGCAAAAAAGAAGACTGGCACAAAAAAGAGTATAGGGGTTGACGCATTATATCACGATGAGTTCATCCACGTCTCTATGGAGGAAATCGGAAATTCCTCGGTGGAGATCTTTACTGATCCAGTGAGGAATTGGAAAATTCTTCGGACTTACGATTCTGTTCTTCCGAAGTTTCATTTCATTCTTCCGAAGTTTCATTTCGTTCCTCGGTGGAGAATTTCCATTTTTCACGGAGCTGTTGAGGATTTCCTCGGGAGAGATCTTATGCTGGACCACCCACTCACACCCCTTGTCCCTGAAGAGGTTTACGAAGCCTCCACGCTCGACTGCTACGCCTTTCGTCATGGCAGTGACGAAAGCGAAGAAAAAAGGTGACAGCCGAACTGCTTCGACTATCACCATGAGTCGGGATGAGAAGACTCGAACTTCCGACCTCCACGTCCCGAACGTGGCGCGCTACCAACTGTGCTACATCCCGATGGAACTACCGCTCCACGGCGACTAGTCCCTACTTGCGACTGCAAAGGTACTAAATAATGAGACACCGCAGACACCGCAACTCTCACGAGAAGTATCCCTGCTTCGGGACGTTTGTCTCTCCATTGAGTAGACTTATGCTATGAAATACGATAGCCTAAGGAACTAACGACCTTAGGCTATCGTATGCTGTTATGGCATCTTTATGACGAGCGAGCTCGCTATAAAGAGTCAGAAGTCAGAGAACTATCGAATTAAGGGGATAGTATACACTCCGACTTTGAGTATCAGAAGGGCGTCCACTCCTTGTGGCAATGACAGTCTCTGCTGGGAGGATGTGATAGGCTCTACTTGAATGCACTCCCCTGAGACGCGGTAGAGATACAACGTAGATCCAATCAGCTCCTCAGGCATCTGGAGCATGAGCTCACTGTCTGATACCCAAGCTATGCTGAGTTGTGCCTTTACTACTCTTTCGGAGGAGGTCCCAATGTAGGGCTCTAGATTTCCATCGGAGTAGTCATAGACTCTCCAGTTCTTACTCGTTAGAGTAGAGACAGCGGTCTGTCCTACTTGGTTCTTTTCTTGGGCATCTCTATTGTTGACAACTGTGATAATTCCACCGTCTGCGTCTAGTGTAGGCAACGTCTCTGCGAGCTCTTTTGTAGTTGCAAAGCTGAGCTCGTTAGAGTGTAGGTAGCACTGTCTTAGCGCGGGGACCTCCTCAATGCGAAGATCCTTGATAGCATTGCGTGCGAGGCGTAGCTGCTCCAGCTGAGGACAACGAGACACTTTGGCAGATACTAGACTGTTGTTTTCGACAGAGCACTCCTTTAGAGCGGGTAAGTCTATAGCCTCAAAGGTCTTAATCTTGTTGTCGTTTAGCCAGAGCTTCTTTAGGTTCTTATTTGCTCCCAGCTTGATCTCGGAGAGGTTGTTGCCAAAGGCATAAGCATCCTCTAGACTAGTTGCAGTAGAGAGGTCTAGCCTTGTTAAAGCATTATCGTATAGAGATAGATACCGTAGAGCAGGAAGCCCGTCAAGGCTGATCTCTGTGAGCTTGTTCTTTACTAGAGAGAGCTCTTCAAGCATTGTGCAGTGACTATGAGTAAAGGTGGTAATCTCTGCACTTTGCAAATAGAGCTTCTTGAGATCTCCCTTGAATGTGATGGTGGGGCTCGTGACTTCGTAGGTGCCTACTCCAGCATCGGAAAGCTCCCCACTTAGACCTTCGATCTCTAGTGCGCCCTCGACAGCTAGCTCGACTCTGATCTTGCTACCTATCGGTAGGGTCGTCGTACAGGATATACGTCCGTCGCCAAGATTAGGTTGGCTCCCTGGGTATACCTCACTACTACCTGCCTTGTAGTCGTAGACAGCCCAGTTCTTGTCGGTAGCTATCTTTACTGTTAAGGTGGTGACTACGTTACTTTCATTTGGGTCCTTGGTATCTATGGCATAGACTTCTCCTCGAGCTTGCTCCCTTCTGTCGTTTAATTGAGTGAAGATCCCTTGGATCGTCTTGTCTGTAAGCTTGTTTCCGTAGATTGAGAGCGTCTGAAGGTGAGCTAGTCCAGGTAGTGCCAACTCCGAGAGCTCATTGTTGTGAAGGCGCATCGTCCTGATATCTGGTAGCTCTTGGATATTTACCCGAGTAAGCTGATTGTGTGATAGATCAAGGATCTCAAGGTCTCTAGCTCGTAGCGATACCTCCTTAAGACCGGATTCTTTTACTTTTAGCGTCTTAAGACTTCCTAAGATTTTGATGGAAGGGGCGTTGGGCTGTATCGTGTAGCGAGAACCTTCCTGTAGGACAACCTTAGCTCCCTCAAAGTGAATGTTCTCTCCAGTGGCTTCGACAGTGATCTTTTGGGTATCTGATGCGTAGGCGTTGATCTCAATACAATCCTCCTCGTCACCTTCGTAAGGCTGAGGATTGAAGTAGTTGTAGTCAAAGACTTTCCACCCTTTTGAGACAGCTTGCTGTACGAGCTTTTTGGTGATAGAGTTGGCCTCCTCAGGTCTCTTCTTGTCAAGCGCATAAAACACTTTATCTCGATCGGTCAAAGGCGTTTCGTTCAGAGAAGTAACAAGCTCTTCCATCCCTGCAGACTTGATCCTATTACAGTAGACGATCAAGCGATATAATACAGGACAGTCTTGGAGGTTTAGACTGGTGAGCTGGCAATTGCTGGCAACTAGCTCTCGTAGAGAGCGACAGCCAGACAGGTCAATCTGAGTCAAGGGGTTCCCTCCCACAATGGCTGATGTCAAGCTCCCTTGTCCACTAAGGTCTAAAGATTGGAGCTTGTTTTCGTCACATGAGATACTCTTTAGCACATTGCCCTTGCGTAGAGATATCTCACGGAGTCTATTTTTTGCTACAAAGAGCTCTTCAAGCGCCTCACATCCCTGCAAGTCTAACGACTCCAGTAGATTCTCTTGGCAAGTGATTCTCTTCAGATGCTTCGCCTGAAGGAAGGTTAGAGACTTGATTTTGCTGTTTATGCGACAGTTGAACTCTTCTATCCGTCCCTTGAAGGTGATTGTAGAATCGTTGATAACGTATTGACCTGGCTCCCCAGACTCATAGTCTCCAGTAGCACCTTCTATTTGAATCGGCTCCTTATTTGTTGACAGGATGACTAGCTCGATCTTCTCTCCTATAGGGAGCTCAGTCTCTAGGGTGATGGTGGCAATGTCATCTTCAGGATCGGATCCCTCGTACTTCATGTAGTTCCCTCCATTTATGTCCCATATCTCCCAGCCTTTTGCTGCTGCAAATGCGACATCCTCTTTGGTAATGCTATTGCTCTCAGAGGCTAGCTTCGTGTCGATGCCGTACAGGCTTGCAGAGTAAGTACTAGTCCTATCGGGCAGCGACTCTAAGAACTCTCTCATGGCACTTCCTTTGAGCGCATTCCCATAGGTCATCAGCGTACTCAGCTTTGTAGAGGCTCCGGTTATCACTAGAGATGTCAGCTTGTTGTTTTGGATATAGAGGCTTTTCAGCTCAGGGCAGCTCTCTAGCTTGAAGGACTCAAGAGAGTTATCGTTTAGTGAGAGCATGCTCAGCTTAGAGGGAGTAGCGAGGCTCACACTCTTGAGTTGACATTTGCCCGCATTTAGCGATGTGAGTGTAGTACAGTGAGAGGCGTCAAGACTTACGATAGGGTTGTTGTTACAGTCTAGTCGCTTCACATCACCCGTGATAGTTATCCTCTGACTGGTCACCTTGTAGCTAGTCCTATCGCTCCCCGCATAAGAGGTGCTTTCAGCTCCAGCGACTTCGTAGGCGTTGTTGTCAGCAACTATCTTTAGCTCGATGCTACTGCCGATAGAAGCTGTGGTTTGTAGGGTTATCTTATTCTGACTTTGGGCATCTACGCTCATAAGAGAGAGAAGCCAACAGAGCAGAAAGATAGGGTAAAAGGAGTTTCTCATAAAATGTTGTGTTGAAAGTGAATCTTGTTTAGTCGAGGCGCTAACTAAAGGTCTCTCCCGCAAATATATTCATTTTATCCTGTAGACACAAGCCCTAGGTCCCGCCAAGCGACTCATCGGGCACCCTAGCTTGCGGGAGCGAGGGTGGCTTTTGACTTCGGTGATGTTAGGGCTTGATTTCGTACCTTTGCGCCACACGCTTAACACAACAGGAGATAGCACTTATGTATCCAGACAATCTCATTAAGGCCTACGAGGCGAGCTTCCGAGAGCACTTTCGGCAGCCAGCTCTCTCGGACTACGCCACAGGCTACACCATATCTTATCGAGACTTAGCGTTACAGATCGCACACCTACACTATATATATAAGGAGACGGGCATACAGCGCGGTGACCGCGTCGCCCTGATGGGGGCTGACTCGGTGCACTGGTGCGTCATCTTTATGGCCACGATCACTTACGGCGCTGTGATCGTGCCGATACTGCAGGACTTCAACGTCGAGGACGCTAAGACGATCATCAACCACAGTGAGGCGAAGCTCCTCTTTATAGACGATCTTATCTTGTCAAAGCTCAATCCTGAGGAGGATCTGCCGATGGTGCAGACCATCTTTGACCTCAAAAAGATCACTTGGCGCTATGCTCGCTCGGGGATGCCGTACGACTATAAACGGCTCCTCCCCTTTGCCCCCTTCGTGGCGCGCTTTTACCCGAAGGGCTTCCGTCGCACCGACATTGTCTACCCCGAGGTGGGCAATGATGAGTTGGTCGTGATCAACTACACCTCAGGGACGACTGGCTTTAGCAAAGGGGTACTGATCACAGCGGGCAATCTGGCGGGTAATGCGCTCTATGCGAGCAAGCTTGACCTCATGTATAGTGGCGAGCAGATCATCTGCTTCCTCCCGCTGGCACACACGTACAGCTGCGCTTTCAACATGCTCGCAGC
>CABQOJ010000023.1 GCA_902465775.1 uncultured Porphyromonas sp.
ATGGCGCATGGAGGCTATCTCAAGTCCTGGCGTGGCAATGGCGAGACGCTGCTTGTAAGCCTCGGCAAGAAGCTGAGCCGCCTCAGGGGAGAGCTGGTAAATGCGCTCGCCGATGGTGTAGTAGTCTGCGGATGTTGCTTTGCTGAACCAAGAGAGCGAGTCAAAGGCTTGTCGGCTGGTGCGTGTCAAGCCTTTGGCTTTGCGCGTTTCGCTCGGGGTCTTGACGATGTCGGTGAGACGTAGCGCGGCGAGGTATTGCCCCTCACCACGTACGATGCCTGGCCAGAGGTGCAAACCATACGAAGTGGCGTAAGCTCCAGCGATGCGCTCGGCACAGTGGGAGAGGTCGATGAGCTCGCATGGGTAGTGGTCCAGGAGCCACTGAACCATCTGATCGTTTTCCTCTTGGTTGAGCGTGCAGGTGGCGTAGAGTAGCACGCCCTCAGGAGCTAGCATACGCATCGCCTCCTGTAGGATAGCTCGCTGGCGGGTCACGCAGTCGGCAACGAGCTGAGGTGACCACATACGCCTCGCCTCTTCGTCACGGCGCATCAGCCCCTCGCCGCTACAAGGCGCGTCAACTAAGATGAGGTCGCAGGAGCCTTGTAGCCAAGGCGTGAGACGCTGTGGCTCCTCTTGCGTGATGATCATTTGGTCGGCACCGCACCACTTGACCATATTCTCCACAAGGATCTTGCACCGCTTGGGTAGTATCTCATTGCTCACGAGGAGTGTCTCTGCGGGGAGCAGATCGCGCAGGAGCGCACTCTTACCCCCAGGCGCGGCACAAAGGTCAAGAGCTAGCCTAGGCGCCTCGTGCCAGCCGAGTTGCTCCCAAATCGTGGCAAGCGTCATAGCGCTAGCGTCCTGCACGTAATAAGCGCCAGCGTGCCACAGAGGATCTAGCGCAAAGGTGGGTCGCTCGCTGAGCCAGTAACCCTCCAGCTTCGTCGGTAGCCATGGTATAGTCCCATCCTCCAGCTCTGCAAAGGGGCGTGCCGATAAGGTGCGAGCCGGGTTAAGACGCAGAGATACTGAGGGGGGCGTCGCTAGAGCCTCGACAATGCGGGAGGCATGCTCGGGGTATGCTTGCGCTAGCTTAGCTTTCAGCTCTGACGGAACGGGAGTCTGCATGGTGTCGGGGGCGTTAGGGCAGGAGCGTCATACGCTTGATGATCACATCTCGCTTGGGGCGGTTCGTGCTGTCGGTCGGTAGGTCCTCGATCTTGGTGATCGTGCGCATACCATCAATCACCTCGCCAAAGACCGTGTACTGCCTGTCCAACCACGGGGCACCGCCCTGAGTCTTGTACGCCTGACGCTGTTCAGGCGTGTAGTCCCACTCACGTTGAGCTGCTATGTCGTCTAGGTCAAAGTCGGTGTAGTAGGTGCCTGTGACAATGTAAAATTGACTGCCCGAAGACTCCTTCTTTGGATTCTCTTCATCCGGTAAACGAGCTGCCGCTAGGGCGCCTCGCTTATGGATATGGTTGGGTAGGATCTCCGCGGGAATGGTGGTCGAGAGGGTGTCTATGGAGACATCCGTCTTGCGTGTCGCTCCACGGGTCGAGAGGTTACCCCCCTGGACCATAAACTGCGCTATGACACGGTGCATCAAGACTCCCTCGTAGTCTCTCCGACGTACATGCTCTAGGAAGGCCGCTTGGTGTAGAGGCGTGTCGTCATAGAGTAGGAGCGTGAAGTCTCCCTGCGAAGTCTCCACGAGCACCCGTCGTCCAGCAGGAAGTGCCTCGGGCTCAGTCTGAGCTGTGAGTGAGGTAACGCAAAGAGCAAGAAGGAGTAAGAAAGTGGCAAATGGTTTCA
Organism: uncultured Porphyromonas sp.; assembly: GCA_902465775.1. The sequence goes on from CABQOJ010000023.1 coordinate 1,825, forward strand.
CAGCTTAGAGGATCTGAGGTGCGGTATCGTTGGTCGCATTGGTTGTTGCGATAAAGGCTTTAGGGTCAGCGAGGAGTACCGCTTTCTTGAGCTTATTGACATATTTGCGCTCCACAATCATAAAGATGATGTCCCGCTCGGCACCCGCGTAGATACCGCTACCATGGAGGAAGGTGCCCCGCAGATTCAGCTGCTCGATGATGAGCGTGCGTAGCTCAGCGGTATGCTCGGAGACGATGAAGATCGCTTTGTTGGGGTTCTCCGGCTGAAGGAAGTCGACCACCTTGCCATAGACGAAGATGGTGATCCAAGAGTAAAGCGGCACGCTAACATCTCCAAAAGCGACCAGTCCGAAGAGTACCACAGCAGAGTCTACCGCTATGATCATGTGGCTGGTCTTGAGGTTGTTGCCCTTGGCAAGCACCCGAGCGATGACATCGGTCCCGGCACTGGTGCTGCCCGCCTTGAAGGTAAGTAGCACGCCCAGTCCGAGGATCGCGCCACCGTAGACGGAGGAGAGAAACTTATCGTTGCTTACGATGATCACATCTCGTGTCATCGAGGTGATCAGGTCGGTACAAATGGAGATGAGTAGGAAGGTCGCAATCGTCTTGCCCCCACTGCGCAAACCGAGGGAGCGTGCTGCCAAGAGGAAGAACGGCACGTTGAAGCAGAGCGCCACAGCGCCAATGGGTAGCCCCTCGGGAAACGCCTCAAAGGTCCCTTGCGTCAGATAGTTGATCGTGATACTGATTCCGTAGCATCCGCCAGGGACAATGTCTGCGGGAGCGATAAAGCAAGCATAAGCGACCGCTTGGCAGATTGCTCCGATGATGAGGTAGAGTATCTCCACGGCAAGCGGAGAGCGCCGAGGCGTGAAGGTTTGTCGCTCGTGAGGCGGTGGCGCTGGCTGTTGCTTTAAGTGCGGTGTCGTGCTGGACATAAATTGCTAGAAGGAAGACGAATGGATGATAGCTTGGCTACAAAGTTACTCAATCTTTGCAATTGGAGCGCTGAGTAGACGGCTCTTTCGTGCATTTCACCCACTAATGCAAATCTCTCCCGAGGAAAATCCAAATAGCTCGCCGAAACACTGACATTTCCTCGGAGAAACGAAAAATCTCTTCGGAAGAATGAAATAAAACTTCGGAAGAAAGCAATGAAACTTCGGAGGTATTTGCCTTTTCCCTCCGTGGGGAATTGTAATTTCTTCGGGGAAAAGTCAGATAAGCGGGTAAAGTTCCCGAGAGCGTTTAAGACAGTTCGCCTCCTTCTTGCACCTCAAAATAAGAATTAGCTCGAGAGTGATGGTTAAAAAGAGCATGAGTCCTAAGGCACGTAGTAAGAGTGTTTTTATTGCCTCCGAGGAGATTGTACTGTGCCGATTTGTTCTGAGTCTTATGGACTCTGATTACGCAAAAGGGAACTGTCGCTAACGACAGTCCCCTCTTACGATTGATGTTTTACACCCTTTCTGTACGAAGTACAATGGGCTAAAAACGACAGGTGATACTAACTACCAAAGAATTATGTTGTTATACACTCTCTTAGGTTGGTTCTTGGCATAAGCTACGGCGACATCTCTAGCAGCCTTTACGACAGCTTGATTTTCGGCATGACGACGTGCTGCCTCCTTCTCCAGGAGAGCCCACTCACGCTGATTGTCAGCGGTCATCTTCTTAGAGACTTTTGCCATAAAGGCTTTGACCGCCTTGTCCTGCTTAGTCCCCATAGGGATCTCTCTTACGATCTCCATAGCCTCTTGGGCTCCTGAAGCTGTTGGGTTAGCAGCCCAGACAGCTTCAGCCTGCTGGAGTAGACGCTTAGACTCTGCATTGGCATAGTTTTGATAGCACTCCTCTAGAGCTTTCACGACCTTGCTATACGAGGGGATAGCACTAGGGATCTCACTAAGGGTGTAGAGCGCAAATCCGTATTCGCCTTGCTTGGCACTACTACGAGCGAGGTTGATAAGGTTATCCACCTGTCTCTCATAGTAGTCTACGATACGGCCTCTAGATCTAGAGACAAAACCTCTGAACTCGGCATTTTCGAGCTGTAGCGAGGCAATCGCTTTGTGGAGCGTATTAGCCTTGTTTGTCCCTTTAGAATTAGTGTTTATGACAAAGCTATCAAAGACATTGCCCGTCTGAGCATCCGTAACAGCAAATGTAAATGAGAGGTCCATAGTGGTCCTCGGGGGAACTCCACTACTGGTGCGCTCATCTGCAATTGTGATGTTGGGAACTAATGCGAAGCGCGCGAACTCAGACTCCGATGAAACTCCATTGGCAGTCAGAGCTTGCTTCATCTTTTGTCCCAGTAGACGATCAGCCTTGTCCCCTAACTGGTAGTCACACACAGCGTGTGCTGGTGCTATGGCAATCCCCTGAGCAGATAGTAGCTGCGGGGATATGTAAGCTATCGCCAAGAGGCAATAGAGTAGATGCTTGACCTTCATATCGGCAGATTAATTAAGGATTATCTCGATTTGGGCTATAGAGCCTGCGATGTTTCGTATCTTGGTCTTGAAACCAAGACTCTTGAGTTGCTTCTCTAGAGGTCTAAAGAAGCGTCGCCCATCGATTGCTCGTCCTGAATTGTCAAGGAGAGGCATCATAATCTGAGATGCTTGGATGATGTTCTCATCGCTATTGTCTACGTTGAAAGAGCCTCCTACACAATTGGACTCGAGGAAGTCCTCTACAAACTCTTCGATGGACTGTCCTCCGAAATCTTGCTCTAGACGACCTTGACTATCACGTATTAGGAGAGAACCCTCACGACCAGTCGTTTCCCAATCATTGAAGGTCTGCTCCAGCTGAGAGCAGAAAGGGTCAATCTTGTCGATCACGGCCTCTTGCAGCAGGGCGATGGCAGTAGCTCCAATGGCTGGGCTACTTTGTCCAGATGCTGAGGCTACATTCTTAAACGAGGCCATATCAAATCCCGCAAACTCGGCATATAGTATGTCTCGTGGACCTTGTTTCGTCATCTTGTAGTTGAGGTCTATGCGGATGTCGATCGGGAGGACATAGTCGGGATTGTCTTGTGCCTTCTTGAGAGCCATCTCTAGGTTGGAGAGGGGAAATCCGCGATCACGCATCAGCTCCTCAAACTTTACAATACACGCCTTTAGTTCATCATTGAGAAAGGCTAGCTTGTAGTGCTGGTAGAAGTTGTAGTCCCCAGCATCGTCTGTCGCCTCGAGTAGCCCCAGCTTAGCCATAAGAGCATCTGAGGGTACAATCATAAGACGAGGCTTCTTAGAATTCTGTGCCAATGCAGAGCAAAAGCTCAGTACGAGCACGGCCAAGAAGAGAGAGAGTAGTCGTTTCATAGCTAGATTATCTTATCGTAATGAAGTTAGAAGATAGAGCCGAGCTTCTTGATAATACCCTCTGACTCCAGGTACTTGCGCAGAGCATCCTTCTGGATAGAGAGAGCCACTCCGATCTTGTACTGACTGCCTACCTTAAGACGGTCTTGTGGACGTATCGTCCCGTCATTGGATAGAGCGACGAACTGTAGGTAGCGCCCAGACTTATAAAACTCCTCAAAGAACTTCTCATTCTTAGCATGATCCTGAGGTGATACAAGGGGCTTCTGTGCAGAGACTCCAGGACCTGCAGGGATACCCTTAAAGAGGACGGCATCTACACCGTCTCGCTTAGCACGCTCGATTGCCTTCTTCTGGTTAGAGGCGTAGCTATATACCTTGATGAGATAAGAGCCTTGACCACCCACTCCAAGAGAGTGTACCTCGTAGTCGTAGTCGTGCTTCGTGCCACAAGAGAGAATGCAGAGTAGAGAGAGTGTTACTCCTAGTAGCTTAGTGAATGCTTGTAGTTTCATAGGTTTGTTTATTTGTAGTGTTAGTAGGAGTGCGGACTCTTGATCCAAGTAGCCCACACTCCTACGATAATACTAGTTTATTAGTTTAGGTTAGAAGGAGAAGCGCATACCAAGACCGAAGTTGTACGGTGTGATGCCGAGTCCCTCTGTATTTAGATGGATTTTCTCATTAGGTAGCCAAATGTCATAGCCTGCGTGAGCAAAGATGTTGACGCTAGGATGTACATAGAATCCGAAGCGAGCACCTACAGTGACATAGCCGATACTCAGATCAAACTTCTTGCTGGTAGTTCCTATTGAGCCATATCCAACTTCTAGAGAAGCATTGAGAGCACGAGCGAAGTTGAACTCCTTACGTAGACCATAAGTCATGCGCAAGAGCGTTGCAACCTCGTTACCCACCTTGAAAACAGGAACGCCGAATCCTCCCTTGTCAGATGCCTTAAGACCGAAAGGTAGTGCTATTCGTACAAATGCAAAGATACCTGGGATCGTCTTACCCTTGAGACCTGGGATTAGCTTAATTAGGTCTGATGCACGATAGTCAGCCTCACCACCGACATACATAAAGTTAGCCAATGGGGTTATACCGATACCTAGGTCAGGCTTGCTAATAAGCGTCATGCCCTCCTCGAGCTTTCTAAACCCAGCGTACTGATAGAAGTGTGTGAAGTCCTCTAAGCTGCCATCAGCGGCAAACTTGTTGTCAACGATGTGTCTGCCAACACGTACAGCACCACGACGTACCGTCTTGGACTCGCCTGTTGAAGGATCTAGGATGTTCTCTACTACGTAGAAGCGGTCATCTGTCTTCAGGTTCTCCTTTGTACCGATCTTGGCAGAGATAGGGCTCGTCTGAGCTATAGTTGCTTGAGTCTCGAAGTCATGTACATTGTTAGCTATGAGCACATCTGCCATTTGAAGCAAGTTTGCTGCGACTTCATCGTACTTAGTGTCATCACTGATAGATGCACTTTTTGCCATACCCTTGAAGAAAGCGGTTGCTTTGCTTTCCTTTGTGGCATAAACGAACTTGATGGGGAAGGTCATCTGGTCGATACCATTTGGAGTGCTATAGTGATCATTGTAGAAGCTATTCATAACCTCAGAATTAAAGTCTAGCTTGTAGACGAAAGCCTCAGTCTTTGGGGTCTTGTCATTTAAGAGGTAAACGTAGTAGACCACAACGTAGGAGCGGTCGATAAGCTGCTCGCCTAGTCTGTTGAGCTGGACATTCAGAGCTCTCTGACCAGCCTTAGCCTCTACGATATCGGCATCTGTTGCAGCAAAAGATCCGCGCTCCTCTAGGACTTGTGCAGAGTACTCTTGCTTTTCATTGTCAAAGGTGGGGAACCAGCACTTCATAATCTGTCGGCCTACCTGCTGCTCCTCTAGAGCCTTGCTGATCTCCTCTTGGAGAGCCGCACGACCTTCTTTAGTATTAGCAGGCTTTTCGGGAGGCGTGACTCGCAGCTCCTGGAGGGCGATCTTGTTTGTATCAAACTGATCATTGGATGCCGACTGCATTATCTGTACAAGTTGTCTAGCCGCGGAAGAGCCATCTGTTGCAAAGATGACTGAGCGTGAGGGGCGGAGGTACTTGCGAGAGAGTACGTCTGTACGCGCAGCCGTGAGTTCCTCTACATCTTGAGCAGATAGTGTGGAGGTACAGATAGTTCCTAAGGTGATAACAGCGCATAGGAACAAGAAGCGTAATGCAATTCTTTTCATATTGAGTTATTTAGAGATTGATGATTAGTCTTAGTAGTAAATATACTTGTCTCGCACCTTTGTGACGAAATAGCTTCGTCTATGGGCATGGGCACAAAGCGACCGAGGGCTGCTCTTGAGATGAGCATCCCTACATGACTTATTATTTTATCCTTAAACTGACCTCCCCTCGTCGCTAACTGATAGAGCGACTGTGGATAGCTTTTTTGCCAACAATTATGTGCAGTGCGTGGGGGGGGGGGGGGGGGTAACTCGCTACATATCAGCTCATTGCGAGCTTTTTTCGCAATAGGCCGAGGAGTCCGAAGAGATACAAACCTACTCTCAGTCTGCTTCTCCTGCTGATTTGAAGAGTTGCCAAAGCGAACCTCGTCCCAAGAAGAGACGAGTCTATCTCGTAGAGATACTTTTGCGAGAATATTCGAACGCGTTGTCATTAGATCTTACTTACTTTCTATTACGGTAAGGTGGGTAATCTCTCCCCATCTCGTCCTTCGTGTGCAAAGGTATGTATTTATTTTCAATTACACAACAAGTCGTTTTCTTCCTGATAGGACGTACATTTCACCCACTAATGCAAATCTCTCCTGAGCAAAATCCAAATAGCTTGCTGGAAAATTGACATTTCCTCGGAGAAACGGAAAATCTCTTCGGAAGAATGAAATAAAACTTCGGAAGAATGAAATCACAAGTCCGAAGAGTTTTGTCATTCCTCGGTGGAAAATGAAAAATCTCTACGGAGCAATGTTTGATTTCCTCCGTAGAGACTTAGACGAGTTCCTTTTATGTTATGCGTCTACCCTGAGTTGCTTGCGAGGAGTTACGCTGTAGGGGCGGGGCGGCGATGCTTGACGGCGACCATCTTGCCACGAGCGGTGATGCGCTCGCCACAGTGCAGCTCGAGCGACAGGATGACCTTGCGGTCGGTCACCTCTACGGGATAAGCACGGACCTCTAGCTCGACACCCATCGGCGTCGGGGCGAGGTAGTCCACCTCTAGATGTGCGGTGATGAAGCGCTCGAGGCTGTCTGCCGTAAGCTCCTCCTCGTGTGCTGTTAAGTAGAGAGCGGCAGCTGCGGCTGTGCCGTGGCAGTCGAAGAGCATGGCGATGAAGCCTCCGTATAGGTTGTCGGGGACTCCGCCTGTGTAGACAGCGTCGGGCGTGTGATGGCAGTAACAGTAAGCGCGGTCGTCACTGAGATAGCTCTTGAGATGCAGACCGTACGGATGCGCAGACCCACAGCCCCAGCAGTGGCTGTACTCGGGAGCGTAGAGGTCTTGGATGGTGGGCATATTAGAGGTTAGACTTGAGAGATTAGACCTTAGAGGTTAGAGTTATTTTGGGATCTTCAGGCGTTGTCCAGGGCGAAGTTTCGGATTACGCCCTTTGAGTCCGTTGGCTCGCTTGATGGCAGAGACAGAGACGCCGTGTCGCTTGGCAATCTTGGATAGTGTATCTCCACGTCGCACCTTGTATGTTTTGTGACCAGCCCGCGTGGCTTTGCTCTTTTGCGTGGGGGCGGGGGCTTGTTTGATCTCTTGTTTGACCTCTTCTTGCGCTTCGGCTATCTGCTTGGAGAGCTCCTCCTTGTGATCGCGACGCAGGGTGATGAGCGCCTCATCTAGACGTGTGATGCCCTTCAGAGGAAGTCGTATGGTGTAGGGTGTCACTCCAGCAGCGGGGATGACGCCTCGCTTGTATTGCGGGTTGAGCGTGCGGATCTGTTGGGTGGGTATGCCGGTGCTCTGTGAGATCTGGGCAAAGGTGAGCGGTATCTGCACGGCTAGTGTGTCAGTCGCCAGTGGCATCGACTGCGCTTGGGGACAGATGTTGTGTTCGTTGTGATAGTAGCAAGCGTAGTAGGCTCCGATAAAGAGGGGAATGTAGTTGCGTGTCTCACGAGGCAGATAAGGATAGACCTCCCAGAAGGTGGTCTTACCGCCAGAGCGTCGGATAGCTTTGGTGACATTGCCCGGACCGCAGTTGTAGGCAGCGATAGCTAGGAGCCAATTGTCAAAGAGTCCGTAGAGTTGCTTGAGATAGAGCGCAGCCGCTTCACTACTCTTGTAGACGTCAAAGCGCTCGTCAATAAGGCTATTGACAGTCAATCCCAAGCTACGTCCCGTGGGGAGCATAAGTTGCCAAAGTCCAGAGGCCCCAGCAGGTGAAACGGCAAAGGGGTTGAGCGCAGACTCAACGACGGTAAGGTAAACGAGCTCGACGGGTAGTCCATGACGATCGAAGATCTCCTCCATAATGGGAAAGTAGTAGTCCCCGAGTGCTAGGATGACTCGTATCAATCGAGGGCGATCCGTGATGTAAGTCGCAATGCCCTCCTTGACCATAGCATTGTAGGGGATCGGGATGACGGTAGGCAGCGCCTGCAGTCGGGAGATCAGCACGGAGTCGCTTAGGGAGCGAATGTTCTCACCCTTGTAAGAGCCACACGGCACCTCAAAGCGCTGCTGTGTCGCATAGCCCGTACGCCAAGTCTCCATGAGCAGCCCTAGGTCGGTGTCTAGACTCTTCGGCAGGCTCTCCTGTAGCTCCTTACGAGCTGTGGCAGCGTCCAGTTCGACGGCACCCTCCGTGTCTACACTGTCTAGAGCTGTGTACAGAGGTGTCGCCACGAGCAGTGCTGGCAGGCAACAGAAGAGTATTATATAGGTCGTGATTCTGACACAAGTGTGTCTTAGGATTGGGATCTTCATAAAGAGGTCTTGTCTAAAAGCGAACCGAGGCGCCGACCATCACACTTTGTGGTCGAGGCCCTGAAGGCTTGTCTCGTAGTCCCTCGCCCATATCTACCGTGAGCTGTGGGGACACATTAAAGTAGTATAGCTCCGCATCTACATAAGCGTCAAGCGCTGAGAGGAGATAGAGCGCCACGGTGAGGACGATGCTCAGGTCTCTACTCTCCTTGTATTGCTTAGAGCCACGCTCCAGACGCGAGCGCAGGTTGCCGTCGGAGACATACTTGCTAGGATCAGCTCCAGGCGGGATAAAAGCTTGCCAAGAGGTGTGGTCGAGCGGGTTTTCGCTCAGCAAGTCAGCGTAAGCCGTGTGGTACTCGTTGTAGAGTCGCTGATTCCACGTGACCGCATAGAGCCCTGCCGTCATGGCTGAGAGGACGATCGGTATCTTCCAGTAGCGCTGATTGTAGAGCTGTCCGCCGCCTGGTACGATGGCGCAGAGGAGCGCCACGTTGGAGTTGGGATAGCGCGTGAACCACCTAGTCATCTTCTTGATAAAAGGCACTCCTTCAGGGCGCTTGTCTCCCTTCATCGCTGTCGTACTTTGCAAAGCTTTGCTCTCAGCCTTGCCCTTATCGACCAAGTCTGGAGTAGCCGTCGGTGGAGTAGCGACCAGTTCGCTCGGCTCCTTCGTACCCAGCGTGTCGGCAGTGCTCGTGCCCAACGTGTCGGCCACCAGAGCAGTTGTATCTTGTGGCACTACGGGCGCAGTCGCATGGAGAGCCATCCCGCTGTAGCAAGCTATAGCGCAGCTCATCACGAGGATGAGTAGGGAGCGGGTCAGGGCGGTGCGGGACATCTCTTAGGTAGTTGACTAATGGTTAGCTCCGCCCTCCAGGATCGAGCAGATCTCTATGAGCTGCTCCTCAGAGTTGAAGGGGATTGTGATACTTCCCTTGCCACTCTCCTTACAACGCAGAGAGACCTTCGTCCCGAAGAAGCTACTCAGCTGCTTAGCTAGAGGAGCGTAGTCATTGCCACTGGAAGCGAGCTTGGAGAGCGTCTGTCTCTTCTTGCTCGCTTTCGTTGTCTCTTCGGTCGGCTCTCGCATTTCATTGGCCAAAGCCTCTACCTGTCGCACGCTCAGATGCTCCGTGAGGGTGGTTTGGTAAAGCTTCAGCTGCTGTGCTGGATCGGTCAAGCTCAGTATGGCACGAGCGTGACCCATGTCGATCTTCTTCTCCGTCAGACCCAGCTGAACCTCTGCGGGCAGACGGAGGAGACGTAGGTAGTTGCTAATAGAGGAGCGGGTCTTGCCCACCTTCTTGGCGAGCTCCTCTTGCGTCCCCTCGGAGTGCTCTAGGAGA
>CABQOJ010000024.1 GCA_902465775.1 uncultured Porphyromonas sp.
GGGGGTTAAAGGGGGAAGAGGAAAGGGGGAACAAAGGGGGACTTTTTCTTGCTTTTTGTCGGTGTAACATTTGCAACCTGCTATTGCAACATCTGTCACGCCTGCTAACCGACTGTTATCTAACTCATTAAAACACTTGTCGTTATCGCTTGATGCATTTGCATTGCATTTGCATTGCATTTGCATTGCACTTGCATCTGCATTTGCATCACCCCACCGCTCCTGCGCTGCTTGCCTACGCTTAGCAGAGATACTAGCTCGCTTACCCATATCGTGCGAGAGACGCTTGGAGTAAAAACGCTTACCGCAATCGGTAAAGGTGAATAACCCAAAGCCCTCGACAACCTGCTTGATAAGTCCTGCACTAACACGGAGTTCAAAGGCTATCTCGTTGTAGTCTTTGGAGCCTGTGTGGTCTGTGCGGTCTCGTAGTATCTCTATGATACCCCAATATAGCCCGTAGCCCTCCCAGCCCAGCTTCATGCGCAAGGCGAGTAGCTTCTCATCTTGGCGTGCGTTGCTGTCGTGTTTAATCTGATTCTGTCGTGCCATAGCTATATAGGTGTTAAGCGGTTAGTCTACTAAGCTGTACTCGGCAAAGCGTTTGCCGTCCTCTTCTATCATTGTCGTCTCTATGTTCATACCGTGCTTGTGCTTGAGCGTCCAGATGCAGGCACTCAGGCGAAAGCAACCGTACAGGCGTAGAGCCTCTAGCGGTGTAATACTGCGACCACTCTCTAGGTGACGCTGTACTAAGTCTCTCTGTGTTGTGATTATCATATCCTATAAGTATTGTTTGTTGTTCCTCACCTCTCGCTCTATCTCAAAGAGCGCGTCCCTATCGGCTGTTGACGGGAGATAGATACCCGCTACTTGTGCCGACCAGTTTCTAAAGCGCTCAATGGATAGCGTCATCTCTTCTACCGTCAAGTCACTACTACTGCGTAGGTACTCTTTGCGTCCCCTTAGCTTGCTATTGCGTGTCCTTACATAGAGGTCACTATTTGCTTCACGCTTGTAGTAGTCTTGCTTGACGCTCTCTAGGTCTTCCCCTACTTGGAGCGCAAAGTAGCCCAGTAAGAGATGCAGGTAGCTGTTTTGCGAAGTCGTGCGCTTGCAACTGACACGCCTCAGCTCGACTATCTCCTGACGCTTCAGGTGATAGGCTACCTTAGTCTCAAATGAGCTTCTTTGCAACTCGCTATGTAGGTCGTAAATCATTACTCAGCCTTGGCAAAAGTTACTCTAAGCATCGCCTTACGCTCCGTCTCGGTTACGTACTGCGTGTAGATGTCGGGCTGCTCTGCCTCTAGCTTCTTGCTGTCTAGTCGCTTGGTCGTAGAGGCGGGTGTGTAGGTTACTTTGGTACCGTCATAGGCTGTAAAGCTCTTGGTGCCCTTAGCTTCCATATCTGACTGTAGTTGCTCCTCTAGTGGAGTCAGTACAGCCTCGATATTGCTTATTATAGCTTTCAGCCCTGCTATCTCCTTGCGACCGCCTATGATGCTCCTGATAAGAGCCTCACCACTGGGTAGCGGGGTTGTATAGGTCTCACCTTTCTGCCATAGCTCGATAATATGCTCTACCTCCTCGGGGCTGTGTCGTGGTACCTCGACCAGCTTAGCCTCTTCACCTCGTAGCCAGATAGCGTATAACTTTCCTACATTGATGTTCGGGTTCTGCTCCTCGAACATATAAGCGTAGAAACTCAACTGCCACGATACGTAAGCCTCATTGAGCGTGTAGGTCGTCTTAATGTCGTACAGGTTGCACTCACTATCTACACAATCAATAGAGCTGGCTACCTGCCAATCGTCGTTGCTCACGAGATACTCATTAGCTATCATCGTGATGCCGTGCGCCTCCTTGAGCTTGATGTAGTTGTCCACCTCTCTTTGATAGCGGTAGTCTACCATCTCGGGCTCTGTCGGGGTCACGTCCGTAGCTTGGCACAACTGATGTATGCGAGTACCTCGCTCGGCCGCATTACGTAGTACCTCCTCGGGGATGCCGTCATACTCGTTGGGAAATATCACGCTCTTCAGGATACCCGTCACACCGTGGTAACGGGTCGTTCCAAAGTCTTCACCCACCACAAAGTAGTCGTGCGCTATCTCGTCAAAGGTGACGGGAGACTGCCTTAAGTCTTCTGCTCTCATATTACTTACTCTCTAGCTTTGCTTTTAGATCGGCACAATGTGCTTTGACCTGCGGGTGCTCTCGTAGGTTCTGCGGGAGCTTGCCAAAAGCTTCGTAAAGCTCTTCCACGCTCTTCGCATCGTCTAGCGTCTTACGCATCTCAGACGTCATAGCGGGCTGGGCTGGTGCGCTTGCCTTGGCTGTTGGCTTCTTTCCTTTAGCCTCCTGCACCTTGGTATACTCGTCCGTATCTGCGTCCTTGGTATCATCGATGCAGAATAGTCCGTTGAGTGCGTACTTACGTGCGTATGAGCTTGCTGAGCCTGTCATCTGCGAGGCGTCCATTTTGCCCTTGTCTGTATCTTCACGAGCATACGCTATATTCCTGACCTGCTCGCCCTTTTGGTTGGTTAGCGTGGCGGTAGCGCATACATAGTAGCGGTCACCGATAAGCACTATCTCATCACCAACTACGAGTGTCGTCTGCGTTTCAGCCATCAAAGGCTTTACAGCCTCGTAGATATCCTCTAATGAGCGGTATTTGAATCCGCCAAACTTGTTGAATTGCCCCTTAGGAGCTTTTAATTTGGCTTGGATAATCTGTAGTTCTTGCATTGCGTTCTATCTTCTAATGTCTAATCTCTAACCTCTAGAAAGGTCTTTCTGATTGCTGTACGCTAGTCTGAGACTGCTGTCCAGCTTTGCTCCCGACATTATTGTCGTCAGCAAACTTTAGTATCTCGATGCTACCCGTGTTGGTTGACACTTGTAGCGAGATGCCACTCTTGCCCTGCTGGTTAGTCCACATACCAGCTTTCAGTCGCCCTCGAACTAGTACCCTCGTACCCTTGACAAGGTAGGAGCCCATCTTATCGTAGTTGCCATTGACAAATACGTCATACCACGTAGGAGCTTCTTCCTTGTTCTCATTGACAGCTACCGAAAAGGTCAGCACCCCCCTGCCGTCTCTTGTTTGGATTACCTCGGCATCTTTGCCGATGTTCCCAGTGATGATTACTTCTTGCATGTTGCTTGTTTAGTTAGTTGTCGTTATCTTCTTTGTTCAGCTCGAAGAGCTTCTTCATATACTCCATAGGGTCGTCCTCTGTCTCTCGGTACAGCTCGGACGCTCCCAGCACGATGTCTCGTACCTCCTCGCTACGTATCATCGCTATGTAGAGGTTCGTCTTGAGGTTCGTCTTAGTGCCACACGCCTTGACCAGCGTTCCATTCTTTTCACCCTGCACCAGCATCACGGAGCGAAACTTTTTGTCCTTTCTGTAATAGCGGTTCACCCACCGCTCTAATAGCTTGCCTATCATAGTTCTTCGTTATCCTTTTTTCTCGACTAGCCCTTTGTAGGGACGCTCGACCCGAGCGTCCGTCTCCGTCAAGACTAGACTGCGTTCTCCCGATTCACTCCGATACCTCCGATTCTTGCCCAGCGTCCTCCAGCTCATCCTCGTACATAATATGCGGTAACATACCCCACTTGTGTAGTGCCTTGCCTATCTTGCAGGTGAAGTATATCACACCTGCACCAGCTACTCTTGCCAGCAAGCTAAACGACCACGTAGTCACATCTACGTCGAGGTCGTGCAGGAGTAGCACAAAGCCCACCCCTGCTAGTATCGATAGCCCCAGCACTCGGAGCCACGCTTCAATCGTTGTTAGTCTTTGCTTTTTCATTGTATTTCGCTTTGTCTGTTTCGTACTTAAACAAGGCACTAGCACAAATGCTGCGCAGCTCCTTATCTGCTATCATAGCCTCCGCTAGAGACTCTACTAGATGACCCCTACTGCCGTGGTAAGTTTTACGGATGCCTTCCTCATCGCCTGCGATTAGCATCACACTGCGATTATCTTCGTCTTCCTCAGACCACCTTAAGAGAGCTTCAGCCAGCTCGTTCTGCTTGTTATTCTTTGTCATTGTCTTGGTCGTTAAATAAGTCCATCTCCTTAAGAATCATCGCCCACTGCACGACTCTCTCTGTCTGCTTTTTCTCATTCATCACTGATGCTAGTGAGGCTCCGAGTAGGAAGTCGTTACCCAGCACCGCCGCCGTCATTTCTGCCCCGTCTACTGCAACGAGGAAGTAGGACTTATCCTCGTTGTCCCTCCACTCTTGGAGGGCTGTTACTATCTCATCTATCGTCATTGTCTCGGTCGTTTAGTTGCTTGTTATTCTCTTCCTCGTCCCACAGTAGGTCTCGGATTTGTCCGTGTATCTCCTCAGTCTCATTTCGGAGCTTGCGTACTGCACGCTCTAGCTCCCTCAGTTCATTCAGTCATTGTCTAGTTCGTTGTCTAGTTTATCCTCCAGTCTCGCTATAGCTCTCTCGATACCGTAAGCCTTCCGTATATTATCCACAGTACTTACTGCATAGCTCAGTATCCCATGTGTTGAGGCGGTCGCAGAGCGTAGATGCTCTTCTGCATCTTTGTCTAGTCTGTCCTCCTCATCGCAATGGATGCTTTGGAGGACTGACATAACCACGACCGCATCTGTTTGTAGCTCTATAGCCTTGCGCATTACCTTTTTGAGATTCTCTAATCCTTGCTTTGTCATTGTATTATCTTTTTGCTGTGTAAAACCTTTTAATCTCTTTGCCAGTGAAGAAGCGGTAACCATTGTGCTTCCTACGACCACACTTGATGTACCCCTTCTTTATCCAGTTCCTTATCGACCCGTCAGATACACCAAGTAGCTCAGCCGTCTTGGTGACGCTATACTGGTCAGTGTCGTTGATTTGTGGCATTTCTGTTACCATACCTCTACCTATTCTGTTTATACCGTCTCTCTTGGCTCTGTCTAGAATAAAATCCTTGATATTACTACCTCGTGAATAGCAAAAACTGCGGTTCTCACCCTTGATTCGCTCCAGCTGGCCAGCCACTCTGTAGTTTGTTATACTACGAGTGCTCACTCCCAGCATATCCGCTATCTCCTTTGTCGTGTACAGCGTCCTATCATTGATTTTGTCTATCTCTATCATATCCTTATCCCTATTGCTTGTTATGTGGTGGATAGCTCCCGCTCCCCCTATCGTTATCTGTCACAATAATCACTAATCATCTGAGCGGGGCTATCCGTATATCTCTAAAGGGTTCTAAGCCACCAGCGGTAAAACTTTACCCAAAACAGCTCCGCTCTAATACTGCGCAACTCGTTTATTATAGTCTTGTTTTCTTGTAGCTCCCTCGGCAAGCTCCTATAGAAGTCACGGGTCTCCCTGCGTGTCTTCAGCTTGCACATCTTATCTAATGCTTCTACGATATTCATATCTCTATACTCTTCTAGTTTCTAAGTAAAGCACGGGGTGGGCGCTTGCATTGCCCCAAGCCCTCACGGGTACCCCCGTGCATTGCAAACCAAATCGATTATCAAAATGAAAAAGCACAATCAATCATTTATCTAATGTCTATATTCTCCAATACTCCCAGCCGTCTAGTTATCTCGGCTTTTACACGCTCGCCAAAAGCTTCGTACAGCTTAGCTTGCGCCCTTATCTCGTCACACAGTTCTCGTTGTGTATCCGTCACCTCGGAGCTAATGACCAACCAAGGGCAAGCACCCTCCACCTTATAGTTCCTCAGCTCTACCTCTGAGCGTCTCAGATTCATCTCGTAAGTCTCAGCCTGCCTCTCAAACCTCATCAGAGATTCAAGACTCAGCATCTCAACCTTGATGCCATCCAGCTCTTTCTTTATTTCTTCTAGTTCCATACCCTTGTCCGCTTGTGGTTATCCTAGATATATCCGTTAATCAGCCTGTGTAGCTCCTTGCAGATGCCCGCCATCTGCTGGAGCGTATCGATATGCTGGACCAGCTCATCCGTCACAGCATCCAAATCAATATAAGCACCTTTATACCACAACCTCAGCTCATTAGCCAGTTTAATTATCTCCAGCCTATGCCTCAGCTCGAGCAGCTTATCAATCAGCTCCTGCATACTCAGCTCACTGTAATCTCGTTCCATCCCCTTGTCCGTTAGTTGTTACTCGTCTATTCGCTTGTATATTTCCTCGCTCGCCCTGCTGACAAAAGCTTCGTATATGTCTACATCGGCTGCGACAGCTTGGAGGCAATCATCTATGCGGTCTCTCACATCGTTCGAGATGTCGAGTACACCTACGCTGTTGTAGTCGCGTAGCTCATTGCAGAAGCGTTGTATCTTTACCTGCTCATTCCGTTTGATGTCTCTGACTACTAGTAGTCTCTGAATCGTTAGGCTCTTGAGGTCGTAGCTCTCTAGCTTTGCTTTCAGTTCTTCTTGTGTCATACTCTTGTTTTTTATGCTCGTTTTCCTTTACTTTGTCTCGCAGAAACGTTTCCTCCCGTTTCTGATGCAAAGGTAAACAGAATTTCTGTAACTACCAAATGTTTTGGGCAGAAATTCTATATCAAATAGCAAACCGAATACTCAAAGCACTAGTAATATGAGCGTTAAGGACAGAATAAAGCAATTTGCGGACTATGTAGACATCTCGTATAGAGACCTGTCCGTGCAAATGGGAGCGTCTGCAGGGTATATAAACTCTATAAGTAGGTCTATCCAACCTGACAAGTTGAGCAGATTGTCTGCTCAGTACCCACAGCTAAATACGAATTGGCTTCTCACAGGTAATGGGGAAATGCTCAACACAGACACCACCGAGCAGTTGACAGAGCCTAAAGAGTTTGCATTAGATCAGTGGGACGAAGCAGTTGCATTTGCAGAACGTATGGGTGTTGACCTCGTACCACTATACACAGAGCCTTTCCAAGCTGGCAACAAAGGCAACAACATCATCACCGCATGGAACGAAGTCGAAAGCATCTGGGCACTCCCCGACATCAAAGCAGACGAACTAATCATCGTACGAGGGAACTCAATGGAACCAACACTACCCGAAGGAACAGCCGTTGCCGTCAAACAATACCAGTTTAGAGTTGACGAGCCTCTCAGCATACCCTTTGGCGAAATCTTTGGTATCGAGCTACGAACAAGTGACGACCCAACAGATACCGAAAGTGTACAGGCGTTCTTCAAGCGCATACGCAAGCACCCTGAGAGCGACAAGCACCTCACACACTGGATAGCTCGGTCAGACAACAAAGACTACGAGGACTTCGAGATACGTATATCTAATGTAGTTCGCCTTTGGCGCATCAAAGCGAGTATCACCATACAGCGATATAACTAATCACGACCTGTACCCAAAACGGCACAATCGTACCCACGTCACCACAGACGTGTACCCGATACCGCCATTTTGTACCTATATCACGCAAACCAAATCAATATCAAATCAATATGACAGACAACAACACAAAGGAGTGTATCGACACAACACAAAGGAGTGTATCAGACACCCTCCGAGAGCAAGCTAAATTATGTATGGGAGCAGGGATTCTGCTAGGAGTACTCGCCTTTGTAGGACTGTTCATCTTAGGCTCTTCCGAAGAAAAGGCACCCGAGTTCATTTTCCTCGCACTGTTCATATGTACAGCACTCTTCCCATTCTTAGGAGCAATAGCCAGCACTCGCTTGAAAGCACTAGCCACAATAACAGAGGCAGCACAGCTCTACAAAGACAACAACACACCACAGCTCGCCACAGAGCAACCAAAGGACACAGCAGACCAACAAGGGAAACAATAAGAAGCCACCAGCAAACCAAAAAGGAGAGACCTACTTCCCTCTCCTCAGCAAATTCTCAGCACAGTTCCAAGCGTGCAAATTCTCAGCACATCAGAATAATCAATCAATAATCAACAGACAGACAACCTGATACAGTCCCGCTCTATCTCCTTCTAAGCAGTAGGTCTTGGGTTCGAATCCCAACTCGATCACAAAGTGGCACAGCGTGCTTATGGAGCGGTCTTCACCGCTCTTTTTTTGTTTCTACGAGGGGGTGCGACTATCCCTTGAACACTTGTAGCCGTGTCGTAGCGCCATTTTAGTACCTTTGCATTCAGCAAAGCGCGTTCTCCTAGCAGGCGGCAGCTTGCACTTTTATAAACGTCTATTCAAAACACACCTATGATGAGAAAGTTTATCTCGGCTATCCTACTAGCCCTCCCCCTACTCTACTGCCAGAGCCTCTCCGCACAGGATGCTGCGCAAAGTCTGAATCCGCTATCGCTCCTGAGTGAGTACAATCTACAGGACGTAGGGCTCCTCGCTAAGCCCAACGAAGACGGCAAGGCGTGGGGTGCACTCTTTCAGTTTGGGCGCAACGTGCCTTTTGACTACAATGGTGATGCCCCTCGCGAGGAGATCTCCGTGTCGGGCAACGACCCCAAGGTGTGGGGCAAGAGTTTCTTGAAGAAGGCTGAGGGACAGACCAAGTACGACTGGCTCACGACAGGAGCTCTCGGAGATAAGTGGACGGACATCGTAGCACTAGCAACCGATGCCCCAGCAGCTTATCGTGGTGAGAACGGTGGAGACCCATGCCCTAAGGGTATGCACATACCGAGCTACACTGAGTGGGTATCCGTTATGCCTAGTTCCTTCGCAGTGGCTGACTTCACGGCCAAGATAGGCTTCAAGCATACCACTGAGTCTATCACCATACAGGGGCAAACAAAAGAATATGAAGCTGATTACTACAGCAAGACCAAAAACGAGATCATCGGTATCAAGTGCACCGATGAGAGCGGGAAATATCGCACGGCCTTTCGCTGGAGCTGGTCAGACTATGGGCTTCTCATTGAGGCAAAGTGGATCGGACAGAGATATCCAACTATTGAAGAGCTCATCGCTGAGACAGACTTCTGGACGACAGGCCAGGAGCATATCGTAACACGCTTCCTCCCAGCATCGGGCTACATATCAGGCTCTACAGGGCTTGCTGAACAGCGATACGGAGACCTATATTACTGGTCCGCATCTGCCTCACAGAAGAAGGAAGGCTTCGCACCGACAGTGTGGGGCTATCCATACGACGAGGAATTTGGACAGGGTGGCGTAGCCACTTACGAGGATGTCATGGGACGCTACAGCGCAGCCTGCATACGCTGTATGATGGGACAGCCCTCATCGACGGAGATCCAAACGCCCGCCCAGCAGGAGACTCTCAGCGCTTCTTGTGACGCCAACGGAGTACTCGCTATCTCTGTAACACCCGACCTCATCGGAGCTAGCTACAATCTTTACTCCACTGAGGGACTACTCGTCAACCGAGGCATCCTATCTGACATGCAGCAGTGGATCAACATAGCGCACCTACCTCACGGATACTACATCCTCACCGTAGGTCAGCAATCTGTTAGGGTACTACGATAGTTCCTACGGAAGAATCTGCAAATAGCTCGTTGAAAAACAAATATTCTCCACGGAGGACCGAAATAAAAGTTCGGAAGAATGAAATGAAACTTCCGAAGAATGGAATCACAAGTCCGAAGAATTTTCCCATCCCTCGGTGGAGAACCTAGAGTTTCCACGAAGGAATTTGAGATTTTCTCCGTAGAGATTGAGCAGATCCAGTAGATTAAGCGCGTCAGCCCTATTCGGATCGCACGAAAAACGTACTATGTCGTGGATTTGTCGTAATTTTGGAAAGCCGATGAAACTAAAAATCTCATCGGCTTCGCCCAAATGAATTGCTAGCTAATGACCATGCACGAACATACCCCAAAGTCTATCCTCCTCACAGGTGGCTGTGGATACATAGCATCCCACACGGCCGTCGTCCTACAGGAGGCGGGCTACGGTGTCATCCTAGTAGACAACCTGTCTAACTCGCGTCGTGAGGTGGTTGATGCCATTGCGCAGATCACTTCGGTACGACCACAATTCTACGAGGTGGACTGCACCGATGCGGTGGCTATGGGTGAGATCTTCGAGCATCACAAGGGCGAGATAGCGGGGGTGATTCACTTTGCCGCACATAAGGCAGTCGGTGAGTCGGTCGAGCAACCGCTACGCTACTACGACAACAATATCAATTCGCTCATCACGCTCCTACGCTGTATGGAGCGGTATGGCGTGCAGCACCTTGTCTTCTCCTCTTCCTGCACGGTCTACGGTCAGCCAACGGCTGAGCATCTGCCGATCACCGAGTCGGCACCTCGTCAAGATGCCACATCGCCTTATGGCAATACGAAGCGCATCAACGAGGATATTATCGTAGACTCTGTACGAAGTGGCATGCCTCTGCAGGCGGTCATACTACGATACTTTAACCCTATCGGGGCGCATCCCTCGGCACTCATTGGTGAGGAGCCTGTGGGTACACCGCAAAACCTCATTCCTTTCCTAACCCAGACGGTAGCAGGGCTGCGCAAGGAGCTCGTCGTCTTTGGCAATGATTACAACACGCCAGACGGTACCTGCATCCGTGACTACATCGATGTGATGGACCTGGCGCAGGCTCATCTAGCAGCGCTACGTCGTCTGCATCGCAGTGATGTAGGATCAACTCCAGCACACTATATATATAATGTAGGCATGGGTCGTGGGCTGAGCGTCTTGGAACTGATACAGGCCTTCGAGCGAGCCACGGGACGCACCGTGCCTTATCGCATAGGCGACCGCAGAGCGGGCGACATAGAGCAGATATGGGCCGACACGAGCTACGGTGAGCAGGAGCTACAGTGGCACGCTGAGATACCTATCGAGGAGAGCCTGCGACGTGCTTGGCACTGGCAGGAGGCTCTGGACAAGAGACATATCAACTGACAAACAATTCTAACCATTTAACGAACAAATAACTATGAACTTCCCAAACGAACTAAAGTACACGGCTGACCATGAGTGGGTCCGCATCAATGGCAACGAGGCTGTCATCGGTATCACCGACTTCGCTCAGAGCGAGCTTGGCGAGATCGTTTACGTAGACGTTGACACCGAGGGCGAGAAGATCGAGCGCAACGAGGTCTTTGGCTCTATCGAGGCTGTCAAGACTGTTTCTGACCTGATGATGCCTATGACGGGCGAGGTCCTAGAGGTCAATGCAGAGCTTGAGGATGCTCCCGAGCTGGTCAACGAGGATCCATATGGCAAGGGCTGGATCATCAAGATAGCTATCGAAGACCCCGCAGAGGCTGACGAGCTACTTGATGCTGCAGGCTATCAAGAGAAGATTGGTAAGTAAGAGCTAGAGCAGATGCAACCTCTCGTTAGCGTCATCATGGGTAGCACGAGTGATCTACCCATCATGCAGCGTGCCGCCAAACAACTGGAGGCACTGGAGATACCCTTCGAGCTACTCGCACTCTCTGCCCATCGCACTCCTGATGAAGTAGCTGAGTTCGCACGAGGTGCCGAGGAGCGTGGCGTACGTGTCATCATAGCTGCCGCTGGTATGGCCGCACACCTATGCGGTG
>CABQOJ010000025.1 GCA_902465775.1 uncultured Porphyromonas sp.
AGCTACGGCGGCTGACTCAACAGCTGTACAGAAACCAGCCACAACAGGTGTAGAGGATGTACTCTTTAGCAAGCTCAACGTTACCAATCGTGGTACCATCGTTGGCTACGCTCGTCGTGCTGATCTAGACAAGATCGATGAGATGCTTGAGGAGGCTCAGAAGCAAAAGATGATCCGTGAGGATCTGATGCTCCTCTGGGGCAACTCGCCTATCAAGGATCCACAGACGGGTAAGGAGACAGATATCTACGAGCTATACGCTATCCGTGGTAACCGCAATGCGCTCCCCGATCTAGGTGGTGAGGTGGTCACCTCGGCACGTAGTGAGGTGCGTAACGACCTAGGTCAGAATCGCCCCGTCGTCACCATGACTATGAACGATGAGGGCGCCCGTAAGTGGGCTCGCCTGACGGGTGACAACATTGGTCGAAACATTGCTATCGTCCTCGATGGTGTCGTCTACTCTGCGCCTAATGTCAATTCGGAGATTACAGGCGGACGCTCTGAGATCTCAGGTCACTTTACTGTTGACGAGACAACCGACCTTGCCAACGTCCTCAACTCTGGACGTATGGAGGCTTCTGTCGAGATCGAGCAGGAGAGTGTCGTCGGACCTACCCTAGGTAGCGAGTCTATCCAGGCTGGTATTATCTCCTTTGCGATAGCTATCATCCTACTGATGATCTACATGTGCCTCGCTTACGGCCTCATCCCAGGTCTCATCGCCGATGGCGCTCTGATCCTCAACAGCTTCTTCACGCTCGGTGTCTTAGCTTCTTTCCACAGTGTCTTGACCTTGTCCGGTATTGCGGGACTTGTGCTGACGCTCGGTATGGCGGTGGGTGCAAACATTCTGATCTTCGAGCGTATCAAGGAGGAGCTACGTGCTGGCAAGTCTATGACACGTGCTATCCAGGACGGTTATGGCAACGCCTTCTCAGCAATCTTTGACTCCAACCTCACGACCGTCATCACGGGTGGTGTGCTCTATGCCTTTGGTACTGGACCTATCCGTGGCTTCGCTACGACGCTTATCATAGGTGTCATCGCTTCCTTTATCACCGCCGTCTTCCTAACGCGTATCGTCGTTGAGGCGCTTGATAAGAAGGGTCGCATGGACAAGGTTACTTATACGACCTTCCTTACGCGCAACCTGCTCAACAACCCAAGCTTCAAAATCCTCGAGAACCGCAACAAGGGCTTTATCATCTTTGGCTCTATCCTAGTGCTCGGACTCATCGGCTCGTTCGTATGGGGTCTCAATAGAGGTATCGAGTTCTCCGGCGGTCGCAACTATATCGTCGCCTTCGAGCAACCAGTCTCTTCGGCTGAGGTGCGTGAGGCTCTCACGAAGCCTCTTGAGGAGCATGTCCTCGTCACCTCAATCGGTACGGAGGGCAACCAGGTTCGTATCTCGACCAACTACGGTATCGGCATGACCCAGGAGAGCGAAGACGAGGAGCTACTCGTCATCGGTAAGGTCTTCGAGGGAGTCCAGAAGTTCCTCCCACAGGGTACGACCCAGCAGCAGTTTGTCGACAACTATGTCGTCAGCTCACAGCGCGTTAGCCCGAGTATGTCTAAGGACATCTCTCGTCAGGCTATCATAGCGGTGGTTCTCTCCCTAATCTTCATGGGACTGTACATCTTGCTCCGCTTCCGCAACTGGGCCTTCTCGCTAGGAGCCTTCGCATCTGTGGCTACCACCACGCTACTTATCGTGGCGAGCTACATACTCCTCTGGCAGATTATGCCCTTTACGATGGAGTTGGATCAAAACTTTATCGCAGCGCTACTGGCGATCATCGGATACTCTATCAACGACGTGGTCGTCGTCTTCGACCGTGTCCGTGAGACGTTACACAACTATCCAAACCGTGAGGAGAAGCTTGTGATGAATGAGGCGCTCAATAGTACGCTAGCTCGTACGGTGCAGACCTCCTTCTCAACCTTCCTAGTGGTCTTCATCATCTTCCTACTCGGTGGAGCCTCTATGCGTAGCTTTACCTTTGCGCTACTCATCGGTATCGTCTACGGTATCTTCTGTACGCTCTTCGTCGCATCGCCTATCGCTTACCTAGTACGCAATAAGCAGCAACGTAAGAAGCTCGCAGCTGCTAAGAAGTAAGCACACCTACTCGCTCTCCACTCAGAGAGAGCTGAAACTAAAGTCGGAGCCTACCCACACTACGTGGATAGGCTCCGATTGTTCTGTCAAAAAGCTATCGACGAGGCAACTACAGTCTGACAAAAGCCGTATCTTTGTCACGATAGAGCGCATGCGATTGCTGTGCGGGCAGTAGTCGTCTGGGACTCTGCCGTCAGCGCTAGCCTATTCGTTGTTGCGCAACCGTATACCAAACAGATACTTAATATGACAAAAACCCAGTTACTCCACTTCGCCACTACGCTGGCGATCATGCTCTTCGCTCTGCCTGCGATGGCGCAAGAGATCACTTTGCGCACGACAATGGAGACGAATAGTAGTACGACAGAGCAGTTTGCCATGAAGATCAAGGCGCCCAAAGGATCCACCTATTACATTGACTATGGTGATGGCACGGGTGCCAAAGAGAAGTACGGCAGTGGGTATTCAGAGACCGTTTACTACAGCTTCGCCGACATGTCCTCTCGTAGCGAGCACCAAGTAGAGGTATGGGGAGCTGACTTTTTGGAGTTTTGGGCTATAAGCAATAAGAGCGTCACGGAGCTCACCGTGAAGGATTGCAACAGCCTAGAGAAGCTTTCCTGTGCCAATAACAAGATACAGAGCCTGGATCTCTCGGGTTGTAACAAGCTCACCACCGTCATTTGCAATAGCAACGAGATTTCTTCGCTAAAGCTGCCTGCCTCGGTGACTAGCGTTGACTTTTCGAGGAATCGTCTCTCGCTTGCGAACTTCCCCGAGCGACGCTCTGGTATGAGCTATCGGTATGCTCCTATGCGCCCGGCCTATCTCTCTAAGAATAAGATAAACGGTCTGACGGTAGATTTGACCGAAATGCTAGAGTTTGAGGGGACTAAGTCCACCTTCAAGTGGTACTACTTTGATGATAAGGGGACGAATGCCAATCCAGCCTTGCTGATCGACCCAGCGACCTATACGGAGCGTGATGGAGTCTTCACCTTTCATCAGGAGCCAGGGCGACCCATCTACTGTGTTGTCGCCAATAGTGCTCTGCCAAAGCTTAACAACATCAGTGACTGCTACGGCATCATGCCGATAGAGCTCAGTGGCGCAGAGAGGAAGCTGGAGCAGGTACATGCGGCCTTTGTAACAGACAAGTATACGACAGAACGCTTGACCTTTGATCTACAGCTCAGTGCCACCAAAGAGGGCACGCCCTGCCTCGTAGACTGGGGTGATGGATCCTTTGAGGAGGCTACCCTAGGCGTAGAGCCCGTGACCTTGCGACACAACTTCGTCGATGCCAAGGTAGATCGCCAGCATACCGTCCAGATACAGTGTGCAGATCTAGACTTGATGAGCCTCCCTGAGCTTTGTGGCTTGATCCAGTTTGCCCCCACGACAGAGCCTTGTCCCGTCAAGCGACTGATACTGGATAATAATCGTGTGCCAGAACTTGACCTGTCGGCTTTCGTCCAGTGCGAAGAGATCTCCGCCAATGGTTGCTATATGAGCCAAGTCAAGCTACCCCAAGCTAAGCAACTCAAGAAGCTCTCTCTACGAAACGGTACCATCACCGAGATCGATCTCTCGCCCTATACAGAGCTGGAGGAGCTGACGCTATCGCTCAATAAGCTGAGCGCACTAGATCTGAGCGCACAGACGCATCTCAAGAAGGTGGACGTATCTCACAATAAGCTGAAGAGCCTCACGATGCCCACCTCTAGGGAGACCCTTGAGGAGCTGGACTGCTCCTCCAATGCGATCCCTATGTATCTGCTACCTACCAAGGGCGCAATGAGCAAATATCTATATGCTCCGCAAGAAGCCTTTGAGATCACACCAGAGATGGTAGATGGCTGTACGATAGATCTATCTATGTTTGACAATTTGGTTGGTGTCGAGACAGCTCCCCAGCCGACGACCTACCTTTGGCTACATGCCGAGGATGAGTCGAAGTTTATCATGAAGGGCGTGCACTATGATGTCGCTGGCGGTAAGTTCACCTTTAAGTTCAAAGAGCCGACCAAGATCTTCTGCACGATGGAGACGAACGCCTTTCCGCTCCTAGCCGCAGGCGGCAAAAGCTACCGTACCAAGCCGATCATCGTACCAGCACAAGGAGGCACCGCCATAGATAGCTCCATGACGGCAGAGACTCCGCTACAGCTGAGCGTGCGTGGTCGAGAGATCACACTGGAGGCTACACAGAACCTTGTTGCTCAGATATTTGCTGTGGATGGTAAGGTAGTCTGGACGAAGGCGCTGACTGCTGGAAGCGTGGAGACGCTAACCTTGCCACAGGGGGCATACATCCTTCATACTGAGGGGATGGACCCTGTGCGACTGGTCGTCCGATAGGAGACCAGGCGTCTCGTCTAGCTTCACTAGGTAAAGGTAGACCTATGCCCCTGCTTTTGTTGAGGCAGTGGCGTGACGATATTACAGCTGCGGAGGTAGTCTGAGACTCCTCCGTGGCTTTTTTTTATCTCCTCGGGAGGAAAGGGAAAATTCTTCGGACTTATGATTTGGTTCTTCCGAAGTTTCATTTGATTCTTCCGAAGAAATTTTTCTTTCCTCCGAAGAATTGGCTAGCGACTCTAGTGGCGTTAGTGCTTCTAGTGATACTAGTGCCTCTAACCTCTAACTTCTCACCTCTAATCTCTAACATCTAACCTCTAAATTCGTACCTTTGCGGTATATCTAAGATACTTATCCTCTTATGACCTCAAAAGATTCAGTTCAGAAGCTCACTATCACCCAGTCGGTAGCTCATCGTTTGCTCGCTATTCAGGCTGTCGAGCTTCGTCCAGACGCCCCCTTTACCTGGGCTTCTGGTTGGCTTAGCCCCATCTACTGTGACAACCGCAAGACGCTCTCCTATCCCGAGCATCGTAGCTACATCAAGCAAGCCTTTGCCCTCCAGGTGAGCGACCTCTATCCCGAGGCTGAGGTGGTGGCTGGCGTTGCCACGGGCGCTATCTCGTGGGGAGCTTTGGTCGCAGACGAGCTGGGACTGCCTTTCGTCTATGTACGCTCCTCGGCTAAGGATCATGGCAAGCAAAACCTCATCGAGGGGTACCTACCCGAGGGAGCGCGTGTCGTAGTCATCGAGGATCTGATCTCTACGGGCGGCAGTAGTATGAAGGCTGTCGAGGCGCTGCAAGCAGCCGGTGCACAGGTCGAGGGACTCATGGCGGTCTATACGCACGGCTTTGCCGAGGCCGAGGAGCTCTTCGCCAAGGCAGGCGTGGAGATGCGTACCCTGACCGATTACAACGAAGTCATTCGCCAGGCCGTCTCTGCCGGTTACGTCTCTGAGAGCGACCTCGAGATGCTCGCTCAGTGGCGACAGAACCCGAGCCAGTGGGGTCGCTAGCATTATCACACATTAGCTTATACGAGCACTCCTATGACGATACAAAGCCAACCCGTCGCCTCTACTTATAGTTGTGAGGCGATCTATCGTAAGATCAGCGACCTGACCAATCTAGAGGAGCTACATCAGCTACTAGAGGAAAAGCAGGTCAAGGTCTCCTCGCTCAGTAGCGACCGCTGCGAAATACAAGCGCAAGTGATGAAGTTCTCGGCAGACCTTGCGCTCGTCGTCTCCGAGCGTATCCCCACCGAGGAGGTGCGCTATCAGATCGAGCACGACATGCTCCCCGCTAAGGTCTCCATACGGCTCACCCCGCAGGAGAGCGAAGGCAGCACCTTGGTCGTCTCCATGGAGGCTAAGCTCAACCCCTTTATCGCTGGCATGGTACAGCCTCGCCTAGAGGAGGCGGTCCAGTACATCGCCAATATGCTGGGGCAGATACGCTACGACGCATAGTCCAAAGCTAGAACGAAGACAAGGATGAAGGGTGCTCGAACAATGCTTTTATCGCTCATGACGCTCCTACTGCAGGGGTGTCAAGGCGAGGTGCAGTACGCCACGCCCCTGCGTCCGGTGCACTATTCGATCTACTTCGCCAGTGCCGAGGGGCGAGCGCTCATACCCGTCGGAGGGTACCTGCGCATCACCAAGCCCTCCACGGCGATCTCAGCCATCGGCTTCGGAGGCATCCTGATCATTCACGGCTTCGCTGGGAGTGGCACGGCCGATTACTACTACGCTTACGACCTTGCCTGCCCTAAGGAGCTAGATCCGACGAACGCTCTGCTGGTCAATGACAAGCTTGAGGCGGTCTGTCCTAAGTGTCACAGCCGCTTTAGCATTGTCTATGGCGGCGGCACGCCAGTCCAAGGGCCTGCGCAGAGTCCGCTCTTGCCTTACCGTGTATTACCCATCGATGGGGGACTATTGATTACAACGCCTGAGCTATGAATAAGCTAGTCCGATACGCCCTCTGCCTCCTCTGCTTGTGGAGCCTCCTAGCGGCGACAGCCGTCCAGGCGCAGTCCCGCTACGACTACGACATCCCGCTACCCGCCTTTGACAAGGATCCCCACGAGCTCCTCTACCGTGGCGAGACGCTCCACAGCTTTCTGATCAATCCCTACACGGGTGCGCTCTATGAGTCGCGTCCCGACACGCTGAGCACGCTCTTTCACGATCAGGTGAAAGCGGAGAGTCGCTCCATCGTGATGGCTTACCTCGGCAACTTGAGGTCTCCGTGGATTGATATGGACTACTTCAACCGCCTGCGCCCACAGCATCGCTTCCTCTTCGATCAGACGCTCTCGGGCTTCGTATGGGACGAGTCTAGGCGGCTCTTCTATCGGACGAAAACTCCTTTCTCCAAGCTCTTCTATCAGCGCAATGGAGATGCGCAAAGAAGGGAAGAGCAGTTTGACGGGACGATAGCGTTCAACCTCGGCAAGCGCCTAGCGATGGGAGCCGACTTCAACTACACCTACTCTCCTGGCTACTACATAGGCAACCGCACGAAGAGCTGCGACTACCGTCTCTTTGCCGCGTTGACTCTAGATCGCTACGAGGCGTATCTCTCGGGCGGGGGCAACTTCGCACGCATTACCGAGAATGGCGGTATCATGGAGGACGGTTATGTCAACGACCCGAAACGGGGCAACTCAGGCAGGCGCAATCTGGAGAGCCACGAGATACCCGTTCGTCAGACGGAGCAGGTTTGGAACGGTATTGACGATGCGCACTTCTTCCTCTCGCATCGCTACAACTTCGGCTCCTCTCGTCCGCGCAGTGCTAGCGACACGCTGACGATCTTTGGCGAGCGTCGCACCGATGCCGACACAACGCGCTTCGTGCCGATAGCCAGTGTGGGGCATATCTTGAGCTTCAGGCAGGGCGTACATCAATATGTGAACCGCAACCAAGCCACCTGGGAGCACTACCCCAACCACTACGCCTACATGCACAAAGGTCCCTCGGGGGCGCTCGACTCGCTCTACGTCTTGCCCGAAGATAGTACACGGAGGTGGCAGCTGGACAATAGCTTCATCCTCTCGCTCCGTGAGGGCTTCAGATCGTGGGTTAAGTTTGGTCTAGAGGCCTATGTGCGGCTGGAAAACAAATACTACTACACCCCCGACTCGCTCTATCGGGAGCGACCTGGGCACAGCACCATGGATGTCGTCGTGGGCGGACGCATAGCGCGTACCTCGGGACACTTGCTCAACTTCGATGCGCAGCTCGAGAGTACTCTCCTAGGCGAAAACATCGGCTCCATACTGGCGCAGGGCGGTATCGCCACTTCGTTTCGTCTCTGGAGCTTCCCCGTGGGGTTGCGCGCCTGGGGCAACTTTGAGAACCGCCGTCCAGACTACTTCATACGGCACTTCCACGGCACCTTCCACCGCTGGGACGTGGACTTCGGCTATGAGCGCCGGCTAGCCTTCGGAGGGCGACTCACGCTCGACAAGCTGGGCACCTCGCTGAGCGTCGAGACAGCTACCCTGCAAAACCAGCTCTACTGGACTTCGCAAGGGATCGTGCAGCAGTGCGCCGACCCGATACAGATCCTCTCGGCACGGCTCCTACATGACTACAACTGGGGCTGGCTCGCCTGGCGACTGCAAGCCCTCTACCAGCTCTCCACACGTCAGGAGGTGATGCCCCTGCCGACGCTGAGCCTATACGGGTCGCTCTACACAGACTTCTTCTACGCTCGCGTCCTGCGCATCATGCTCGGCGTGGACTGTCGCTGGCACACACGATACTACGCCCCTTACTACGAGCCAGCGGTCATGCAGTTTGTCAATCAGACGGAGACGAAGTATGGCAACTTCCCTCATCTGAACGCATTCGTCAGCTTCCAGCTCAAGCGGGCTCGCTTCTTTGTTGAGTACTACAACCTCGGCGATCTCTTTATCTCACCCTCGCAGCGCTTCTCCGCAGCGCACTACCCGATCAATCCGCCCGTCATCCGCCTCGGCATCTCCCTCGACCTGAACAAGTAATATTTACGTAGAGAATTGAGACGCCCCCCTGTAGAGACGCACGGCTCGTAAGATTTGCGGACTCTTTGTTGCATCGTATCGTGCTCTCTTTGTAGCACATACGAGTTCCAAAGTTGGTTCCACCTTTGGAACTTTCGAGTTCCAAGGGAGGAACTTTTCAGTTCCAAGGGAGGAACCGCCCAGCGGACTGTTGTGATTTTGTATCTTTGTTCCGTAGGAAGAGACTGCGGGCGTAGTCTTATTGCTACATTTACTGCATAACGAAATAGGCGTATCCTCGATGAATACACAACAACGACAGCAAGCGTGGTGGCTCTACGGTGGGCTGATGCTCATCTTCGTGGCGCTCTTGTGGTGGGTCGCTGCGACTGACCAGGCGATGAGTGGCTCCTCGGAGTCTCTCGTCACGGCTCCCGTAGCTACTGCGACAGAGTCCTTGGGCGAAGCGTCCGAAGGGGTTGTGGTAGCACCCGAATTGACCACTCCTTCGTCTGCGGAGGAGGCTTCGCCGTGGCAATCTTTTGTGACGTCGGTACGCTCTCACGCCGCTTCAGACATAGGTATGCTACTGATCCAGCTGGTGGTCATCCTGCTCGTGGTACGTGTCGTGGGGTGGCTCTTCGCACGATTGCATCAGCCGACGGTCATTGGGGAGATCCTTGCCGGTATATTGCTCGGTCCGAGCTTGCTGGGAGCCGTTTGGCCAGAAGCGATGGAGACGCTCTTTCCGGTGCACAGCTTGGGCAATCTAGAGTTGCTCAGCCAGTTCGGACTGATCCTCTTCATGTTTACCATCGGTATGGAGCTGCGGATGAAAGACCTCAAGGGTCAGGCGCAGCAAGCGTTCGTCATCAGCCAGTCGGGGATTATCTTTCCCTTTATTCTAGGCATCCTTCTCACCTATGGACTGTACAGTCGCCCTGAGCTACTGAGCGAGGGGAGTAGCTTCTTGTCGCTTGCCCTCTTTGTGGGCATCTCGCTCAGCATCACCGCCTTCCCCGTCTTGGCTCGTATCATCCAGGAGCGCTCGCTCTCGCATAGTCACCTGGGGCGCCTGGCGCTCTCGACCGCAGCTATGGGAGATATCGTGGCGTGGCTCATGCTGGCGGCCATCATGGCGGTCAGTCAGGGGGGAAGCTTCACGAGCGCCCTCTACAATATGCTCTTCCTCGCCCTTTACTTGGCGGTTATCTTTGGCCTCTTGCGACCACTCTTCGGACTCCTCGGGCGACGTGTGAGACATCGTGAGGTACTCTCCAAGTCGCTCATGGGACTCATCTTCATCCTCCTCATGGCGAGCGCTTACTTCACCGAGATCATGAGTATGCATGCGCTCTTTGGCGCCTTTATGCTGGGGTTGGTTATGCCGGAGAACCTAGACTTCCGAGTGATTGTCAAGGAGAAGGTCGAGGACCTCGCCCTTTTGCTCCTCCTGCCGCTCTTCTTCGTGAGCTCAGGCTTGCGCACGGAGCTGGGATTGGTCAATACACCTGAGCTGTGGGCGCTCTTCGGCATCTTTACCCTTGTGGCAGTTATCGGCAAAATGGGTGGCACTTACCTAGCAGCGCGAAGCTGTGGCATACAGCGCCGCGAAAGCCTTTACCTAGGAGCTTACATGAACACCCGAGGGCTGATGGAGCTGGTCGTGCTACGCATCGGACTGGACCTAGGAATCCTCTCAACCGTCCTCTTTACGATCCTCGTGATGATGACGCTCGTGACGACGGTCATGACGGCTCCGACGCTGCAACTGATCGACTGGCTCCTCAAGAAGAAGAAAACGCCGAGGAGTCTGGAGCATGCAACGGGGCAAGTGCTCATCTCCTTCGGTCGTGCCGAGACGGGTGTCACGCTCCTCGAGTTCTTCCATAGGTTGTGCGGTGGTACCGCTCCACAGGTGGCTTGTACGCTGATGCACGTCACTACTGATACGGACATTAGTACCATTGATGCGGAGCACTACTACGCCAGTAGCTTCGCAGCTCCGATGGAGATGGCCAAGCAGCTGGACCTTTCTGTGCAGCGTAAGTATGAGATCGCCGAATCGGTCCCCGAGGCGGTTCTTTCGCACGCCAATCATATCCAGAGCAACCTGCTCCTCCTCGGAGCGAGTGTCAACCTTTCGCAAGACAAGAAAGACCGTGACCTGGTCGCCTATAGCAATAAGTTGACCCGTAGGTGGGGGCTGCTGACCGGTCGCCGTCGCAAAGCTAAGAAAGAGCAGAGCTCGCACTCCTTTGAGGAGCTGATCGCCACCTTTGCTCAGGAGGCGCCTTGCTCTGTGGGCATTTATGTGGACAATGGTCAGACGCCGATAGCGCATCCGCTCGTGCTGATGCAGCGACCTGAGGACCAAAAGCTACTACTCGTTGCCGAGCAGGTGACGCAAAGTGCGGATAGTCCGATCAGGCTGATGCCGCTCTCGTCGCATCTCGCCAAGCCTACGACAGAGCTCTCGGATCGTGTGTCGTGGAGCAGAGAGACTTTTGCTGAGCAGGTCGACCTGAGCGCTTACGACTTCGCCTTCATCGCTTACGATGCGTGGGCTACCCTCACGCCAGCACAGCAAGAGCTTCTAAAGCAACTGCCCTCTTACCTTATTCTAGACATTGACGAGGCGACCATTGAGTTGCCGACGATACATCGTCCGACTACAGAAGCCGTCTCTTACCTTGGTAAAGCGTCTTAACTATGAAACGTGAGAAAGGCTCTCCTCGCCAAGCTAAGCCAAAGTCGAGCACCCCGCTCTGGGCTCGGCAAGATCCGTGGCTCGCTCCCTACTATGAGACGATAGAGGCGTGGCAAAGCTACATCGCAGCGCGTCGGCAGCTCT
>CABQOJ010000026.1 GCA_902465775.1 uncultured Porphyromonas sp.
AAGGCGTGATGAAGTGGTAAGCACGCAGAGGGTCAGAGCCGTTGGCATAGTAGTAGTGGAAGAGTCTCTTGTAAATCTCCTTCGTCTCAAGGTGCATCTGCTGGCTCTGCTGGAGTAAGCCCTCTAGCCGCTTCGCTACGGTACTGGAAGCTGTGCCACGGGTTGTCTCCTCGAGCGTCACCGCTTGGTAAAGGGCGTAGAGCCTAGCCCCCTCGTCCGCTTGCTGGAGTTGATCTTCCGTCAGGAGCGCACCGATCCGAGCCGACCAGGTGGGTGTGCGTCCGAGCTTTTGCTCTAGCCTCTGCAACTGAGAGATAGGTAGAGCCTTCAGCAAATGACTTATGAGTGTATAGTTACCCTCTTTGGGAAATTGATCAGCGTAAAGCGCATCGGGTAGCTGCTTCGCCTCTTGTCGTGGCATCACCTTGTAGAGCTCAGCACTGGGAGCGAAAGCTATCTCCAGTAGCGGATCTATAGCTTTCATATAGTCCGCATCGCTCCAGTAGCGAGGCGTGACGCTGTCTTGCTCCTGATCCGTGAGGCTTAGTCCCTCTGACCTAAAGCTCCAATCAGAACTCTTGACGATATACTCCCGTGCTATGTATAGAGCGAGGAAGCGCTGATCACGCTCTGACAATTTATCCCGTCCTTGCCACGTGGTGTGAAGTAGGGGGAACTGCTCCAGCAGACGGTTGTAGTCTAATCTGCGAAGAGCCGTCTTGTGCGCCTCCAGTGCCTCGATGGTGTAGTTGAGATTGCCCTCACGGAGAGCCTGAGTGGCGAGTCGCTCAGCGCAGGAGAGCGTCTGTGTCGGCAGACGCTTCTTCTGTAAATCCTGTAGCTCCTTGTAGAGAGCTTGGCTAGATGTGGCGGGTTGCTGTGCCATAGTCATAACAATAGATAGAAAGAAGATGACTAATGTGAGTAGAGCTGTGTTTCGTCTCATAATTTACTTTCATTTGATACCCCGAAGTTACTCGAAAAGGAACAAGCAAGCAAGAGATGACGCCTGACCATCAGGCTTGACGCATCATAAGGAGCTGGCTCGTCTTATGCTCTCCAGAGGAAATTCCAAATTCCTCGCTGGATATTTTTGATTTCCTCCTGAAGAAATGGACAAATTTTTCGGACTTACATGATTTCATTCTTCCGAAGTATCATTTTTCGCCTCGGTGAAGTATTTCTGTTTTCTATAAAGCTATTTGGGATTTCCTTGGGATAGATCCGAATAATCGTGACTGTAAGAGTACTCAGAGTTCGGCTGTTGCACTATGTAGTGATGCCAGGATCACGCACTCGGTTATTCTCCTATGCTGCTCCTAGTAGAGTTTTATAATGCGTCAACCTAGCGGGAAACCCGCTAGGGTCGCTCTCAGGAGTCCCTATAGCGGGTTATTCATCTCGCATTGTCAATAACGGACACAGATACAGCAAAGCCACCGTAAGAATGCGCCGCATCCTTACGGTGGCTTTGTTTAGACGATGAAAGCGACCTTAGCGCTGGAGCTTCTTGATCCAGCGGAGGCCGTCGGCGGACTGTACGTCAAGCAGTACGACCTCCGTCTCGGGCATCTCGATATCTACCTGCGTCTGCCCGTCGGTGGTAGCACGCTCCAATAGATAGCCCTGAACGCTGTAGAGCTGGTAGCTTGCGATACCCTCGTCGTAGGAGATGCGATAGCCCGTAGCCGTGCGCTCTATCTGTAGCTCGTCTTGTGGATCAACCACCTCCTTGTTCGAGCGGACACCAGCATACGACATTCGTAGCTCGAAGCGTCGTCCATCTCGGGGGCTATAAGCGTAGCTATAGCTCGGGTTGGCGAGTAGATCCTGCTCAGTACCTCGCAGGCGGTCGTAGAGCGCCAGCTTGTCAAAGGGCTTCTCCGACATCGTTCTGAAGTCTAGCATGAGCATACCATCGATAGGAGCATAAATGCCTAGTTCAAGACTCGTATAGGGAGCATCAGTCTGTACGAAGTTACAGCTACCATCAGCTGGATTAACGAAGTATGCAACTGGAGCGGTCTGCATCGTACTTGGAGCGATCAATGCAGGTGTCGCACTAACGGTCGCTTCGGGCAGTAGCATAGCAAAGCCCTTAGCTCCCTTGACATCAGAGACCGTCAGACTTACTGCTCTCTGATTGGCAAGGCTTGTTGCGCTATTGCCACTGCGTAGCTCATAGTTTGCTGTGCCATCTGCCTTAGGAGGTAGAAGTACCGATTGATCTCCTGTCGTGGGGAAGTGAAGCTGAGAGACCCCCATCTTGACTTTAACAACAAAGGCCTGAAGTGGTGCAATCTGACCATTCGGCAATTGCGTGTATGTAGCATCTGGAGCAACTGCATTGACGTGATAGTAGTGCCATGCACCATCTGTGAATAGATAGTAGTATGGCTCTATGTTATTAGCATTTGCCTCATAGAGCTTGTCAAAGCTAATCGGAGTCATAAATGGATTGCCCACAAGTGCCATCAGCTGAGGTATCTCGGCAATCTTTTTAAGCTTCAATGTATAGCCCTCTGTAGCTTCACCAGCAGTATCATCGGCTATAGATCCGATAGCCTTGGTTGCACTATCTTCAAAGACAAAGCGATAGTCTTGTTCGGGATCTCTACGAGCTCCGTCTATCTTGCTGACTGGCTTCAAGTCTCGCTCGTTGAAGTACACGAATAGTGACAGCAATTCTTTTGGATCATATCGATGGAGCGGGTAGAACTCCTTGCGCCCATTCTGCTCATTGGTCTCATAAAATGGCAAGCGTATGATACCCTGTAGACCATTAAGATTCTTGTGATCTGAAGCTCCAATCTTGTCAGCCTGATAACCAACGACCTTGAGAGCTAATGCTAGGTTAGAGTCTGCTATAGGAGTCTTTTGAGTGTTGATAGCATGATCGAAAGAAGCCTCCGTTAGTGAGCCATCAGCATTGACTGGCAGTAGCTTAAGATAGCGCTGATAGGTCAGAGGATAGCCTGCTAACGAGAAGTCTCCAGCATAGACATTCTTGATCGGCGTAGATAGCATATACCATCTATCACGCTCCAAGAGAAGCGCATTAGCCTCTAGATGCAGAGGATCTTCATACGGCTTAACTGTCCCATCGGCTTGCATAATACCAAAGTTGTAATCGATGAAAGCTCGGACATAGCGAGAGAGCAGCTGAGGATTGCCTAGTGCTGCGCCGTAATGAAAGTAGATATCGTTACACACAGGCTCTCCGAAGGACGGTCTCATAGTCTTCGCTGGATCTAAGTCTGGGAAGAACTTATCGACAACACCTGGTATATGTACATTGGTACAAGATGCAGGGATAGCCTTTATCGGATTCCCCTGACTATCTGCCCAGTTATCAGTTGAGTTCCAGTCTGCAGAGCTAGCTTCTTTACGCCACCATAGTTCCGGCGGAGAGATGATCAATTGAAAGTCAATCTCCTCATCTGTCGCAGCTTGATCACACAAGACATTCGTGATATGAGCCTTGTAGTGTCCTGCATGAGCTTTGGAAGCATTTTCTATCTTGAGTTCGGACCCCTCTATAGTTGACCCATCAGGGAGAGTCCAGCTGTACTTCGACTGAGCGGAGACCTTAGGTATCTTGAGAAGGATCGTGCTACCCTCACAGTATTTAGGGAACTCTCCATTATGTATCAAGATGTGCTCACTGCTCAAGTCAATCAGCGTGATTTTTTCACCCTCATTCTCTCGATCACACTTCTCGGTACGCATATAGAGATAGTACTCAGGGCGGATTTGGTCTGCTGTTAGGTCGAAGACAATAGGTCCATTATCATCTGCCTCACGCACCTTACTAGCGATGACTGTCTTATTGTCCATCTCTCGTAGCTCGACAAAAACTCGCCCTGCCGTTTTAATCGGCATTAACGATATGTGTGCCCCAGCTCCACTCTTACAGATATACGCCTCGAAGTTATCTCGGTCATACGTTGGTTTCCCAACCTCAATCTCACGAGTATGTAGGAGATCCAAACAGGGGAGCTCCGTTATATCCCACCAAAATAGATCTTTGG
The DNA here is from genome assembly GCA_902465775.1 of uncultured Porphyromonas sp. The sequence goes on from CABQOJ010000026.1 coordinate 4,032, forward strand.
CATTTTCAGTCGTGTAGGTAATCTCGATCTTGTAATCTGCCCAAGGGATGTCTACATAGAGATCCTCAGGACTCTGTCCATTAAGGACATCAGGGTCGGCAACAACCCTCACCTTAGTCCTTGGACTGCTCTCCCATTTAGATGTCTCATTGGGGAAGAAGGCTTTGTTCATCGGATCGTATAGCTTTACAGTGGCAACAGTTATGACGGGCTTACCATCTCGAAGTATTATCTCGGGAGACTTAGCCCCACGAAATGGATATACACGCAAATTTTTACAGTCAACTGGATCAATAACTGGCTTTATGTTCGCTCTCTCAGGACCATACTCAAACTTGGGAATACGATGATCATATAAAAGGCCATGATCGCGAACGCGTTTGTCTCCAACCGATCTTATATCCCCAAACATATCCATATAGGTAACCGAAAAATCGTAGCGACCTGGTGGAAGCTTGACATCCCAGCAAGGCTCCGCATAAGGATTATCTGCAGGAGCTGCGTCATTCGGGAATGGATAAATCCACCAAGAGGTGTGATTCTTAGGGATAGTGATAGGCACATTGAGCTTGGGTTGATACTCATTTTGTGGCTCGTACTCTGCTGGTGCCTTTATTAAGGTGATTTGAGCACCCGCAGCAGGGATCTGAAAATACCAGCCAAGGGCCCCATCCTCAATCGCTAAAGCAAAAACGACATCCATTGTACCCTCACAAAAGTAATGACCTTCTATATGAGGCTCTGCTCCAGGAAGAAAGAGATTCGTACGCTTATCAAAGGTATCAGGTCTAGTATCTCGATAATAATCTCTAAGTATAAGACCTGCCTCATCTTGAGTGGTTGAGATGTCGGTTATTTTATTACTAAACCGCATTGTTGCTACCCTCCCAGCAGCGTCTTTCATTACGACAGTATTTGCCACCCCCCAAGACATCTCCTTATCAAACTCTTTCCATTCTCTAGCGTCCTCCTTGGTAAAGAATACAGGACCTAAAGGGTTCACACCGCCAAGGGTCGACGATCTCACCTCTACGGGAAATGTCAAAGACTCTATGAACTCTTCCTTGATACGAAACTTCGGTCTATACTCCATCTTATAAGGTCTCTTGGCTGGATCATAGATTGGAGGATTGCTTGCTTCAAGCCAAGGATTAGGATCATACGCATTCTTGCCCCACACCTCAGTAATAAATGCAGCATACTTTGGATCTGTTGCTCCTTTCGGGCGACAAGCGATAACCATTTGTTCATAAGGGGTGAGAGGTACCATCTCATTTGCAGTCATCCCATTGCTGATTTTGGCAAAGAGGTGTGGCACTTCTTTAGTTACGATTGGGAAATTTCCCTGATTGTCGGGGCAAAAATCCTTAAACGTATCTGTTACTTTCCACAGCCCATATTCCCCCTGGAAGGTTGGCTCCTCGCCTTCATATTTATTGAGAGTTACCCAATTGATAGGCTTCGCATTTTCTTTGCCTGGGAAATTGAGATCGGGATTCGTATAGAGCATATAGTCTGCATACATACAGAAGGCATACTCGAAGTAGTAAAAAATCGAGTCAACTGGATAGCCAAAAAAGTTTGGATTTGGGTCTTCTGAACAGGCTCCGAACTGAAAGCGCATAGAGACCCAGTCGGGGTGTCCAGCAGGTGTCGTAAAGCGCTGTGTCCACCCGCCAGTATTAGGAATCCAATGACTAGGCGTTGGAGCTACGTCAACTTTCGCCTGCTTGGGTACAATAGATCCAGAGGCATCGGATATCTCTAGCCCATAATTTCCTGAGGGAAGATTCCAAATGGTAATCTTTTCAGTTGTAGTGGTGTAAGTCATTGGCTCTGCAAAGCCATTAGGCACTTGAGTGAAGTGGACGGTATAGGGAGCCGTCCCCGACTCTACTTCAAGTCGTATGGTTCCAGTACCTCTAGAGACTCCTGGGAGACAAGGACGATTTTTACCAACTTTTACCTGTAGCTGAACTTGTGCCATTAGAGGTAAGGCACAATAGGTACAGAGGATTAGAAGGCATGTCCAAAATCGTTTGTTATATATCGTTCTTGTGAGATTATAGTGTTTCATAGCCTTTGATGGGGATGAATCGTATAGTCAAGTAGCTTGGTTCGTAAGGAATTAGAAGGAGTCTAGTCCTGTCTCTAGAGATCTAAAGTCTGCACGGTATGGAGTGATTGCGATACGATAGCAACTATTGCGGTAGACACTCTTGTCAGAGGGATCAAAAGTGGCAGAGGTTGTAAGGTAATCATCAGCTCTTTCGTTATTACTGAAAGAGGATGTGGTCGTGTGCTCCTTCTTTTCTTTAAAATCCCATGGATTGGGATAGTAGTTCCACGTAATCTTCATCTCTGTCGCCTGATCCGCTTCTTGAGCTTCTGCTACAAGACGCTCAGGCAGGTAAAAGCGGACTCGATAGTCCAGCAGATAAACGCCTCCAATAGACCCATCATCAGGGAAATCGTCCAGTCCGACCACAGAAGACTCTTCTACTTCTTGGTTGAGTCTAATAGCTGTTGCATCTGAAGACGTTTCGAGAGAGGAGTATTGATTTGCGGGGAATAGCGGAGTGTCGGCTGAGGCTTTATCTAGATCTATTGTAACGACACGATCAAATCCCCATGGACCTATCCAACTACAATCAAACTTACCATCTCTACGCCTAGTCGCCTCGACACAATCCTTGATGATGAGTTCTACCTTAGCAAGTATGCGCAGTAGCTCTACCCCCTTTGTTGGAGTAGGAAGCTGAAGCTTAAGAGGGATATCCTTAGAGCCTCCCTTTCGCATATCGACAGCACTATATTCGGCAGTCATCGGGATGTAAAAAGAAGAGGAACTCCTGCTCTCTATACCATAAGTATTCAACACGATTGACTTAATCTCATCTCGTTTTGTAACGGTAGGGAGGATTTTGGAAAGATCTTTTCCCTCTGAAGTTCTCAGAGAAGATTCATTGGCGATGACCATCATATCATAGATGTCCATCTCATCCTCTTCAAGCTTGAATGAGACTTCATTGTATCCCGTAGTAAGCTTATTGGGGCTATGAGAGTCAGGATCGAGAGCCCTAAAGTAGAAGTTCTTCTTAACCTCATCTCCTTGGAGTAGTATGACACGAAGCTCCTTCACATAGTCTTCTTTGTCGATCTTGTCGGTGTTGATACTGTAGACTCCGTCCTCTTGAGCTCGCAGATTCTGATTGTGCGCTTTTCTCACTCTGAACCGGAGCGAGAAATAGAGTTCCTGGCCATCACCTATCAACTCCTCGTTACAATCTTGCCGTACACAGCTGGCAAGGGAGAGCAATATGCCGAGGGTTAGGAGTGTAGTGTATATTGTATTGTATCGTAGTCGATTCATAGTGATGTGACGATATGAGTATGCGGTAAGAAGTTACAGTTCAATTTCGTAGGAGTGTACCATCCAGCCATCGATGATTATTTCTACAGCGTAGTGCGTGTTGTCGGGAAGGTTCTTGAGACGTATCTCTACATCGTACTCGAACTGGCACTCGGGTCGGTAGTCAGGTGTCTTGGCGAGCAGCTTCTTGAGGTCGTAGGTAAAAATCATAGCCCCCGTATCTGAGCGCACGAGACTAAGCTGGGGTTGCGTCTTCAGGTCATCCAGTCGTAGCGTGCTGAGGCGTGTACTGCGTGTCGTCCCCTCATTGGGTAGCGCAGCCTCGTAGATGACATGCTTGGCAGGGTTGGTCAGTTGCCCCATGAAGTCGTAAGCAGCGTTATTGTCCTCTACTTCTATATGGAGCGGATAGGTGATTTGACTGGGTAAGTCAGTTAGGTGTATATTAAAGTCGTTGTTGTAGCGCGTCAGGTTTGGTGCAATGGGCACTCTCATCGTGCTACCTCCAGGAGGCATCGGACACTCGACAGTGTCTGTAGCGAAGTAGAGTGGCTCAGGGAGTAGTCCCGTGTGTCTGTCTTGCTCTGTGAGCTGAAGAGCTAGACGGCAGTCGGGGTGCTTATTGCCCGATGCAGGAGCTAGGTCACTCATAGTGTAGTGGTGGGGAGTAGCACCCACCCAGATGGTGTAGCGATAGGTCTCACCGCACTCGTTCGGTACGGGGATTTCAATTTTAGAGGCTGCGGTTAGGTCTGCAGGCTCTAGGTGCTTGTATGCGATGATCTCTCCAGACGAAGGAACACTGATGACAATATCCATATAGCCTGCCCTGCCTATGTAAGCACTGTCTGTCATACAAGGTGTCTGCGTATAGGGAGTGAAGACCAATATCGTGGGACACTCGCCTCGGTCATATACGAGCTTATCACAGCTGACGAGTGATAAGACGAGGAGGGACAACAGGAATATACTATGTATAGTGTGTCGCTTCATAAGATGTAGCTATGATTGAGAGATCAGGTGTGTCGGTGTGAAAGGTAAGGCTAACGAAGCTGAGGAGGGATAGGGACGCACGGATCGGACGCAGTCCATCCGTGCGTCCCTATAGATGGGCGATTAGAGTATATCTAGTGTCACTAAGATCTCCATTCAGATAATCTGCCAAGCACGGCTACTCGTGTGTGCGCCCGCGCCAGCAGATCAGGGCTGTCATTCATTAGAGCGTAAGCTGGATCTCGAAACTGTGTACGTTCCAAGGAATGACATTAATCTCTACCGATAGATAGGTCTCCTTAGGAGTATTGAAGTCCCCTGGGACGTAAGGTGGTTCAGGCTCTCCCTTTGGCTTAGGATCGGGGTTGTCCTTAGGATTATCCGGATCCTCTGGATAGAGCGGGTTCCAGTTGAGACCAAGAGTCTTAAAGCCCGAGACACCGATGTGGTAGATGTTGTTGCGATAGGCAGGTGCATTCAGCGTCTTATAGACTTCATCGGGATTGACGAAGACATGGTAAAGGACCTTGCCCGCCTTATACTCGGTGTACTTTTGATTTGGCACATTGGCTTTCTTATTCTTACCATTAAAAGGTTTATTCCTGGCATAGAAAAGGCCATCCTCTCCTCTATAGAAAGTCCCATCGCCCTTTTTGAACAGTCCTTTCTGATAGTCGTTGTAGAACGCATTGTCATTAGGCGTAAACTTCGTACGAACTAGTACGTAAGGAGTGTTGCCACGACGGAAATCTCCCGTATAGTTAGCAACCGTTTCACCCTCATCTCCAAACTTATGGCTAGCCTCGAAGATGAAAGCACTGCTCTCGAGGCTCTTCTTCCCGATCTCTAGAGCTGACTTTAGATCTTTAGCTACAAGTGCTGTACGAGGTTTATTGACTGTAGTGTGCAGATCACTATAGTCGTAAATCTTAGCCTGCTCCTCATAGTTGGTCAGCGTGCTGGGGTTAGTCGCATCAACAGCTGGCAGGAAGTAATATCCTGGAGTGACGATGAGCCCCTCCTTATTCTTCTGCTGGCTAATGTAAAAAGCCTTCTCACCTTGAGCTACGGCATAGGTGATATTGCTGATTGTACCAAGCATAGTCCCATCTTCTAGTTCGATGGGATAGGTATCCTTAGTTGTAGTTAGGATTACACGAGCTACGACACGCTTCACATTTACCTTGGCGCGATTCTTCGTTCCTTGGATAGCCTCTTCCTTGGAGACACCATCCTCAACATCAATCTTGCACTCATCAGCATTGGACATCATAATGACATCCTCTTTCTCTCCGTTTGCACGAGCTACCTGAGCCGTCGTCATATTCTCAACAGCCTTGGCATAAGCTTTGTCGAAATAAGCGGGCATAGACATCTCAAGCATTTTTGTTATCTCCGCAGGCGCATTGATGAGGGCGTAAATCTTCTTTGACCCAGGTTTGGTGAGGATAGCATTCTTAGGCTTGATGGTGATGTTGGTGTCATCAGAGGCCTTGACGATCTTAAAATCAGCCATTGTGTATTGACCATAAGAGACTGAACCATCTCCGACGACATACACGGCAACCGTTTCAATGGCGTCCTTGCCATTCCAAGTACCCTTGAGGTTAAACTCATCGTCAGTCGTACCTGTACCAGCGCGTAGGCTAGATTGTAGGTTGATCGCTACGCTGACGTAGGTCGTTCCTTCGTTCTTTTGAGGCTCTTTCTCATCCTTCTTACAGGAGGTCAGAGCGACTAGACCGATGGTTAGAAAACCCAGCAAAATTCTTACTGCTCTGTTCATAGTATTGTTTGGTAATTGTATTATCGTATTCTTTATGTCTTAATATACGCTACATTCGTTCCACCTTAGAGACATCTCGTCTTAACAGGTTTAACTCCAAGTGCTACTTACCATAAAAATGGCTCATCACAACTATTCCTCCAGCTTTGTAATTCAAGAACATACGTAGAGACACCCCCTTCCAAGAGGATGTTTGCTGGATTCTTTCATCAAGTATAGTACACCCACATCCCGCAAGAGGCGTTTCTGCGGAAGATTCCCCTATACTATGCGTATGTGGTATGTGTGTGGGGGGGGGGGGTGGTAACAGGCTGCTAGCTAGCGTCTTATATAAATTTACGTAGTTGATACATTCCATATCAGCGTTCTAAATTACAGCGCAAAGGTACGCAAAAAGACGATTAGCAGAAGTAGCTCTACTTGACATAGTTGGTATTTCGTTTGACATAATCGGCTAATTTCTATTTTGAGGTGTATGTGTCATACTTTGGTAACTTTTTTGTGGTACTTTTGCGAGTGAAATCAATCATCTCAAAGTTCGTATGCGACATCTCACGAAGCTCGTCTTACTTATCATTACCCTTGCATTTACCGCTTATCTAAATGCTCGGTTGAATGCTCAGGAGCCCTTTACACAAGAGGTGCGCGGAGAGGTCATCTCCGCACTCCCTGACGATACGATCGTTGGAGCTTCGATCATATTAGTCGGTAGTGATCCACTCGTAGGGACAACGACAGGCTCGGATCAGAAGTTCTCTCTACGGCTACCTGTAGGTCGCTGCTCCCTGCAGATTAGTTGTGTAGGTTATGAGTCTCAGGAGGTAGATCTCCTCGTTGTCGCAGGCAAGCAGAGCGTGCTGCATATAACCTTGACTCCGTCAGATACTAAGCTTGATGCTGTGGTTGTGACCGCTCCGTATGACAAGAGTACTCCTACGAATAGGCTTAGCCTAGCTGGAGCGCGTAGCTTTAGCGTTGATGAGGCGTATCGCTTTGCCGC
>CABQOJ010000027.1 GCA_902465775.1 uncultured Porphyromonas sp.
CGAAGATCAAGATGTAGCACTCCTAGACTGCAAGATCTACGACAAGGATCGTAACCTGATTACTCTAGAGAAGTGACCAGCGAGCCGCACACCATCCGTGTGCTAGCTCCCATATAAATACGCGAAGAGTCCCTACGAGAGCACCTCTGCTCCCCGTAGGGACTCTTTTGCTATGTCTACTCCTCATGCCCTTGAGTGCAAAGCTTTGACAAAGTTGTGGAAGACGATGAGGTTTGCAAAAAAACAGTACCTTCGCCATAGGGAATTATTGACTACGACAGAAGATGTAGCCACACTCTTGTATAAACCAAACCCTTACATTTATGAAACGACCTATAGTTACTACCTGCTTGTCACTACTTGTGGCGCTTCTTATCCCGAGTTTATCTATGGCTCAGGAGTACATCACGCTGATGCTCGGCGAGGATGCAACGAATGAATGGATACATCTTACTATCACGGCAAATGGCCCATGGACCATCGAAGGCGTCAAAGAGGAAGCTGTCCAGACGAGCGCTAAGAACTACTACACCCCTACATCTCGTGAGATCACGATACGAGGCGAGATCACAGAGCTAGACTGCTCCGAGGACCAGCTGGTCGGACTTGACCTGACGCACGCTAAGAGTCTTAAGAAGCTCTGGTGCTTCAAGAACAAGATTACGACTCTAGATGTCTCAACGCACCCAGATCTCCTCTGGCTCAACTGCTATGAAAATAGTCTCCAGACACTCACGCTAGGAGGTAATGACCGACTACAAAGACTTTACTGCTATGAGAACGAGCTGACCGCTTTAGATCTCTCTAAGGCAAAGAACCTGCGCAAGGTGTCATGCGCCAAGAATCAGCTCTCCGCTATTGACATCAGCACGCTCAGTCAGCTCAACGACTTCTCCTGTGCCAATAATAAGATACAGACGCTGGATCTAAGTAAGTCGACAGCGCTCTCTTCGTTATGGTGCAATGGAAACGAAATCTCTTCGCTAGACCTAACAAACCTCTCAGGACTCTCGGTACTGGACTGTAGTGATAATCAGATTACCACACTAGACCTCTCGTATACCCCAGAGCTACTACTCCTGTGGTGTGCGGGCAATAAGCTAGAGTCTCTACAGCCAGCTCTGACTCCGAAGGTGACCAACCTAGACTGCTCTCGCAATAAACTCGCCACACTTGACTTGTCCTCAAACACGGCTTTGTGGGTTTTAAAATGTTCTGGTAATAAGCTTCGCACACTAGATCTATCCCAGCACATGAAGCTCACCGATATTTTGGCCGAGGACAATGAGCTGACACAGCTTACAGTGTCTCCCTCAGCGACCAAGCTTAGCAAAGTAAATTGCTACCACAACAATTTGCAGGGGAGTGCTCTTGCAGATCTGCTGACAGCCTTGCCGACACAATCTTCACAAACTAAGGCTGAAATCACCGTCATAGATACTCAAAGTCCTCAAGAGCGAAACGAGCATCTCTCAAAGGAGCAAATCGCAGATCTTCAGGCAAAAGGTTGGCGTCCGCTAGATTATAACAATGATAACCCTATAGACCTCGTCCCGCAGGAGGAGCCTTACATGACGCTCCATACAGCTCTACCCATAGGCGACCCGATTACTATCCAAGCGACTAGTAATAACGACGTTGCGCCTCGTATTGAGGGGCTGACGGTGGACACTCGGGGGAAGACTTTCGTTGCCAGCCAGGAGATTACAATCAGAGGAGATCTAGCCTCCCTCTCAGCTCCAGCCATCAAGATGACTGCTATAGACCTGTCTCATCAACCCAATCTTAAGACCCTGTCTCTCGCTTCTAATCAGCTTACGAAGATAGATCTATCTCACAATGGTAAGCTGAAATCGCTAGACCTGTCTAGGAATCAACTCAGCTCTATCATATGCGGTGTCCATCTAGATCTTAAGGAGTTGAACCTAGCTGACAATCGACTGGCAAACGTTGACCTGTCTACGCTGTTCACACTTCGAGAGCTCACACTCTCTGGGAATCCTATTACGACGATTAACCTAGATGAGAACAGAGCCTTAGAGACGCTACTTTGTGCTCGAACGAATCTTACAAGCATCGACCTATCTCACAACACAAAGCTACAGGTGCTAGACCTCTCAGCAAATGCACTACAAGCCCTCTCTCTCCAAGGACTAAAGGATCTAAAAGAGGTACGCATCTACCAAAACAATATAGCTCTCGATGCGATGAAGCAACTCCTCACGGATCTCCCTGTACGACCACAAGAGGGTTGTATCATAGATGTAGGACTTATTACAGTTATAGACTCTGAGTCCACACGCGAGAAGAATCAATTTGCTGATGACTTTCTTGAGATTATCCGTCCTAAGTATTGGCAGGCTCTGGACTTTAAGGGTGGGATAAATGATGGCCGTGGAGAAGTCATTTTGAGCAATGAGCATATCGGCGCTCGGGATCTTGTGACTATTAAGCTTGTAGATGGACAGGTCCAGGTAGCTGGCACGACACCACACACGCTCATTCGTCTAGTCTCCATCTCGGGGGAGGAGATTATTGCTACCACCTCTGGTTCCGATGGTATGGCTACAATTGCTACAGCATCCCTAGAGCGTGGATCCTACATCCTCCTCGTCGGTGATGCGTGCTATAAGCTCTATCTGCCGATGTCTCTATAGGAGGCTTAAGATCCTTGGATCTTGACTCCTTTTCTCTTAGCCCCACGAGGGGATAACCAGGGTGTACCGTAGAGAGGGGATACAGCATCTCTCTGTGGTACACCCTGTGCGATAGAGGCGCTCGCAGTTAGGCCGATCACTGTCTGGAGGTGCTGAGAGCATGCGCGACCAGACGTGACACGCTGTGCCTATAAACAGCAATATCCACGGAGGCGTTTTCCAACAGCCCCTTAGGAAATGAACATGCTCCACCGAGGAACGGAAAAATTCTTCGAAAGAATGAGATGAAACTTCGGAGGAAAGGAATCGAAGTTCGGAAGAATTTTCCCGTTCCTCGGTGAAGAGCACAAAAAAACCACAGAGGAATTTGAATTTTCCTCCGTGGCTTGGTACGAGTCGTGTGAAGAGACTCTTTACTACAGTGAGTAAAGCCTTGGATCTGTGGCTGGTGAATGGGACTTTTATCAGACAGCAAAGATTAGTATCTTTGCAGTGCAGTAAGAGGGCCGGCCTCGAATTTTGCCTTCTGTCTCACAGGTCAGCAGAGACGACACCGAAGGCCCTCTCATCTGTAGACACACACTATGGTTATGAACGCTAGCGACTACCCTATCCTATCGCATATTGATACGCCCCAGCAGTTACGTCAGCTCTCTCTCGCGCAGCTTCCTCAGCTGTGTCAGGAGCTCCGTCGCTATGAGCTGGAGGTGCTCTCACACGTACCAGGTCACCTGGGATCTAGTCTAGGGGCGGTGGAGCTCACGGTAGCGCTCCACTACGTCTGTCGCACCCCTTACGACCGCATCGTCTGGGACGTGGGACATCAAGCTTATGGGCACAAGATTTTGACAGGAAGGCGCGATCGCTTTGAGTCTCTACGACAGTGGGGCGGGCTCTCGGGCTTTCCGCTCCCTAGCGAGAGCGAGTACGACACTTTCCCCGCAGGGCACGCCTCGAACTCGATCTCGGCTGCGCTCGGCATGGCGATCGCTGCCAAGCTCAAGCAAGAGGAGCGTCACGTCGTGGCGGTCATTGGCGATGGATCGATGACGGGCGGGCTGGCCTTCGAGGGGCTAAACAATGTGAGCTCCTACCCCAACGATCTGCTCATCGTGGTCAATGACAACAACATGTCCATCGATGCTAATGTGGGTGGACTAAACAAATACCTCGTCGACCTCAACACCAGTCACGCATACAATACGATCCGCTACGACCTCTACCGTGGTCTGCGACAGATGAATCTGATAAATGATCGTCGCAAGAAAAACATTCAGCGGATCAACAACAGTGTCAAGTCGCTCCTGACGCAAAATCACTCTTCCTTCTTCGACGGCTTGGGGATTCGCTACTTTGGTCCAGTTGATGGGCATGACATAGAGCATCTCGTGGAGACGCTCCGACGCATCCTCCCGATGCGAGGACCGAAGATACTACACCTCAGGACGATCAAAGGTAAGGGCTACAAGCCTGCCGAGGAGAATGCGACCGTATGGCATGCGCCTGGTTGCTTTGACGTGAAGACGGGAGAGCGTATCAAGAGCGAGCGAGGAGCGCATCCGCCGAAGTTTCAAGAGGTCTTTGGAGAGACCGTCACCGAGCTGGCGACTGAGGACAAGCGCATCGTGGGGATCACACCCGCCATGCCGTCGGGCAGTTCGCTGAATGTGATGATGCGAGCCTTCCCCGAGCGAAGCTACGATGTGGGGATTGCGGAGGCGCACGCAGTTACCTTTAGCGCAGGGATGGCGCGTGAGGGGATGATCCCGTTTTGTGTCATTTACTCCTCCTTCCTACAGCGCGCTTATGACCAGATCATACACGATGTCGCTCTGCCAGGCTACCACGTAGTCCTCTGCATCGACCGTGCTGGCTTGGTCGGTCAGGATGGAGCGACGCATCAGGGAGCCTTTGACCTAGCTTACCTCTGCACGGTCCCAAATATGACGGTTGCGGCTCCGATGAATGAGCACTACCTGCGCCACTTGATGCGCACGGCTTACGAGGGGCAGGAGGGTCCGATGGCGATCCGCTACCCACGTGGAGAAGGTTCGCTGGTGGACTGGCGCTGTCCAGCGGAGCTCCTCCCGATAGGCAAGGGACGCGTGCTACATGAGGGCGGACGCATCGCATTGCTCTCCATCGGCACCATCGGTGTGACCGCCGAGGAGGTGCGGGAGCGTCTACTCGCTGAGGGTATCGAGGTGGCGCACTACGACTTGATCTTTGCGAAGCCCCTAGACGAAGAGCTGATCACGACGGCTCTGGAGCGTTACGACCGCATTGCCACGCTTGAGGAGGGGACGCTCATCGGAGGCGTAGGCGAGCGGATTGCAGCCCTGGCTCAGCGTCAGGGCTTCCGAGGACGGATGATACACTTTGGCCTGCCCGATGCTTTTATCGAGCAAGGCACTGTCGCCGAGCAACGACGCTACTGTGGCGTCGATGCCGACACAATATATAATAGAATCAAAGCTGAGCTATGCGAATAGTTATTGCTGGAGCGGGCGAAGTGGGGACCCACTTAGCCTATAGGTTGTCGGGAGAGGAGCAACAGTCCACGACGCTCATTGACTCTGACAAGGAGTTGTTACGTCGTGTGCAGCGCAAGTTTGACGCTTACACGATCGTGGGTGATCCGACAAAGCTGGAGGACCTGCAGCTGACGGAGGTACACGACTGCGACCTCTTCGTCAGCGTGATGCCGGGTGAGGCGGAAAATCTACTGGCCTGCATGCTCGCTGCGCAACTTGGTGCCAAGCGAACCATAGCTCGTATCAACAACCACCGCTATCTGGCGGATCACTACCGCCGCTTCTTCGGGAGCCTAGGCGTGGACCAGCTCATCTACCCTGAGGAGCTGGCCGCTGAGGAGATCGCTAACAGCTTCAAGCATCCCTGGGCGAGAGTCTATGTGGAGCTACTCAACGGGGCTTTCGTCCTCGTGGGCGTCAAGGTGCGCCAGGGGAGCATCCTCGTGGGGCGTCCGCTGAGCTGGACCAAGGAGCTAGGCGACAAAGCCTTTCACGTGGTCTCTATCAAGCGTGGCGAGGAGACACTCATACCTGATGGTCAGACGATCATCGAGCATGGCGACGTGGTCTTCTTCACCTGCCTCAACAAAGACATCGACCTTGTCCGTCAGTACTGCGACAAAGACCAGCGACCTGTCAAGCGTGTGGTCATCCTCGGCGGAAGCCTCATTGCGCTTCGCACCGTTTCGAAGGCTCCGAGCAATATTGACTTTCACCTTATCGAGCGAGACCTAGAGCGTATCAAGGAGATCGAGGACGAGATCCCCTCTAATGTCAAGCTCTACGACGGCGATGGCCGTGATCTCAACCTCATATCCGAGATCGGACTGGACGAGGAGAGCATCTTCGTCGCTCTGACGGAGAACTCGGAGACGAACATCCTCGCTTGCCTGGCTGCCAAGCGCTTTCAAGTGGCCAAGACCATTGCGAAAGAGGAGAACATTGACTACATCCCCCTAGCGGAGAAGCTGGACATCGGCACGATCATCAATAAGAAGGTGATCGCCGCGGGTAACATCTTCCACGCGCTCCTCGGCTCCGACACGAAGACGGTCAAGTCGCTTACCATCGCTCACACAGACGTGGCGGAGCTACAGGCTAAGAGTGGCTCGACCATCACCGAGCGCCCCGTCAAGGAGCTAGACATACCGCAGGGCATCACCCTCGGTGGGCTGGTGCGCAACGGCGTGCCGATGCTGATCGACGGTAATATGGAGATCCAGCCCTACGACAGCGTCGTGGTCTTCTGTACCAATACGCCTATGGAGCGACTCGCTAAGCTCTTTGACTAAAGCACCACATCTAGCGAATCCCTTTTTCTGATCCTTCCAAAACCTATCTGACGAAAGCAAGCTCATGAGACGTATCAACCTACCCTTCGTGGGGAGCATCGTGGGAGCCATGTGCCTCATCGAGTGTCTCTTTTTGCTCATCTGCATTGTGGTCTCTCTCCTCATGCAGGATCACGCCGTAGCTCCTCTCCTAGTCGCACTAGGCTGTGCTCTGCTAGTCGGGCTCGGCTGCCTCTGGTTCGGACGACTCAAGTATAGTGACAAGCTCGGCCGTCGTGAAGCTATGCTCGCCGTGGCGATGACTTGGCTGGTGGTGGCACTGATTGGTATGATTCCTTTTCTCGTGGGGGGTTACCTGCCTCGCTTTAGCAATGCGCTCTTTGAGTCGGTCTCGGGCTTTACCACTACGGGCGCCTCGACCTTTACCTCCGTGGAACACCTCCCTAAGGGGATCCTCTTCTGGCGATCCATCATACAGTGGCAGGGCGGTATCGGCATCGTAGTCTTCTCCCTCGCCCTGAGCCCTGTGCTGGGCAAAGACATTGGTCTCCTCTACCAAGCCGAGGTGACGGGCATAGATCACGACCGCTTTATGCCACGGATCAAGGAGGTCGCCATACGTCTCTCGGCAGTCTATTCCCTACTGACGCTGGTGCTGATCGTCTTGCTACGACTCACGCCGATACCCCTATTCGACGCTACTTGTATGGCTTTCACCTGCATATCAACGGGTGGCTTCTCCATTTACGATCAGCCCTTTGAGGCGATCAATAGTCCTTACTTCGAGACGATCCTGATGATCTTTATGGTGATCGGTAGTCTAAACATGACGCTCATCTACTTTGCCTTCAAGGGGCAGATCAAGCAACTCTTCCGAGACGAGCAGACCCGCTGGTTCCTCGGCCTCATCTTCGTCACAGCCTCTCTCGTGACCCTGCACCTTGTCCTCAACAGCATACAGCCTCACCTGGGGAAAGCGCTGCGAGACGCCTTCTTTCAGATCATATCGCTCATCTCTACCACGGGATATGTCTATGCGGACTATGGTAGCTGGGGTCCCTTCTTCATGCTATGCGGAATCTTCGTCATGCTCATCTGTGGCTGCGCGGGATCCACGGCGGGAGGTCTCAAGGTGATCCGCTTCGTCATCATGTCCAAGACACTCCCCAAGGAGATCGCTCACCGCATCTCTCCTAGCCTCGTAGCTCCGCTGCGCATCAATGGTAAGAGCGTCCCCGACGAAGCGGTCTACAAGGTGATGGGCTTCTTCTTTGGTTACATCGCACTTATCTTCCTAGGCACCTTCTGTCTCACCTTCACGGGCAACGACTTCATCTCTGCCAGCACAGCCTCCGTAACGGCCATCGGCAACGTGGGACCCGCCTTTGGCAACTACGTTTTCAACTTCTCGAGTGCCTCTTCTTTTGACCTCCTTGTGCTGAGTTTTCTTATGCTGGCGGGGCGTCTGGAGCTTTTCACCGTGCTGAGCCTCTTCGCTCCCGCCTTCTGGCGTCGCTAAGCTCTATCTAGCGAGGCGCTAGACGGTAGAGTACGAAGGAGATACCGAGGTAAACCAAGTTCGGCAGCCACGCTGCGACCACTGGTGCCATTGCTCCCGTCACTGCAAAGGAGGCGGTGACCGTCATAAAGAGGATATAGAGGAAGCTGAGCGAGAGTCCCACAGCGAGGGCCAGCCCCATGCCTCCCTTGCGCTTGCGAGCCGAGAGTGAGACACCCATGAGCGTTAGGATAAACGAGGCGGGGATCATCGCTATGCGCTTGTGCAGCTCGATAGCGTAGAGCTGTGTCGCAGCACCTCTCATGCGTTGCTGCTGGATAGAGTGGTATAGCTCTGGCGTGGTGAGCATCTCGACATCTCCCTCCGTGACGAGGAAGTCCCTCGGCGTAATCGGT
Organism: uncultured Porphyromonas sp.; assembly: GCA_902465775.1. Next base: position 8,398 of record CABQOJ010000027.1, read on the forward strand.
ATGATCGTGTCGAGCTGATTTCCTCTAAGGAGCGAGTCTTGTCGCTCACCGAAGTAGGTGATCGTGTAGTCCTGTAGCTGCCAGTTGTAGAGCGTGTCGTAGATAATACTGTTCGCCATCACACGACTCTTGAGATCCTTGCCCTCAAAGCGATCCATCGAGAAGGTGTACCCGACCTTGCTCTCATCATTGTAATAGGACATAAACATAAAGGTCTCAGGCGCCACCTGCATCTGGATCGCATTGGCGTAGGTGATGCGTTTGTCTTTGATATACCTATTCTGAAAGTCGATTCTGATGCGATTACCTGGCGGTATGACGAAGCTACTCAAGAGGAAGGTCAATATCGCGATCACGGTAGCGCCCATCATGTACGGCTTGAGGAGCCTACGAAAACTCATACCACAGCTCAGGATAGCGATGATCTCACTATTTTCGGCTAAGCGAGAGGTTACGTAGATGACCGCTATGAAGACAAAGAGCGGACTAAAGAGATTCGCGTAGTAAGGGACGAAGTTAGCGTAGTAGTCCCATATGATAGCCCGTAGCGGGACGTCAGGCTGTAGGAGCCTGTCCAGCTTTTCGGTCACGTCAAAGGCTATCGCCACTGCCAGGATCAGAACAATGGAAAAGAAGTAGGTAACCAAGAACTGGGTGAAGATGTACCTATCAACCGTAGAGATAACCTTGCGACGCATCTGTCTCTCGAAATATTAAGCTTTACATCGTAGCTTGCGCCCTCGGGAGGAGACCCTGCCGAGGGCTTGTGCTTAGGGATGGATCTGCTACCAAGCCAGTCATATGCCGATTACTTAGCATAGCTCACAGCACGTGTCTCACGGATGACCGTGATCTTGACCTGTCCTGGGTAAGTCATCTCAGTCTGTATCTTATGAGCGATATCTGCCGAGAGCGTCTCGGTTGCCTGATCGTCTATCTCGTCAGCACCGACGATGACACGTAGCTCACGACCCGCCTGGATCGCATAGGTCTTGACCACACCTGGGTAAGAGAGCGCCAGCTGCTCGAGGTCCTTGAGACGCTTGATGTACGCCTCGACGATCTCATGACGAGCCCCCGGTCTAGCACCACTTATGGAGTCACATATCTGGACGATAGGCGCTATGATCGTCTCCATCTCTATCTCCTCATGGTGAGCACCGACAGCGTTGCAGATGTCGGGCTTCTCCTTGTACTTCTCGCAGAGCTTCATACCCAGTATAGCGTGTGGTAGCTCGGGCTCCTCGTCAGACACCTTGCCGATATCGTGTAGGAGACCCGCACGACGCGCCTTCTTAGCATTGAGCCCCAGCTCAGATGCCATCGTGGCACAGAGATTGGCCGTCTCACGTGCATGCTGCAGGAGGTTCTGCCCATACGAGGAGCGATACTTCATCTTGCCCACCAGACGCACCAGCTCAGGGTGCATACCGTGGATTCCGAGGTCAATAATCGTCCGCTTGCCCGTCTCGATGATCTCCTCCTCGATCTGCTTGCTGACACGATCTACCACCTCCTCAATGCGAGCCGGGTGGATACGTCCGTCCTGTACCAACTGGTGCAGAGCTAGGCGAGCTATCTCACGGCGCACTGGGTCAAAGGCTGAGAGCACGATAGCCTCTGGCGTATCGTCTACGATGATCTCCACGCCCGTGGCAGCCTCTAAAGCGCGAATGTTACGACCCTCACGGCCGATGATACGCCCCTTAACCTCGTCATTGTCTATGTGAAAGACTGAGACAGAGTTCTCCACAGCCGTCTCAGTAGCGACACGCTGTATCGTTGCCACGATCAGTCGTCGTGCCTCTTGCGAAGCATTCATCTTAGCCTCCTCGATCACCTCAGCCGTGTAAGCGGCCGCCTGATCACGCGCCTCTAGACGCAGGGACTCGATGAGCTGCTCCTTGGCTTGTGCAGCCGACAGACCGCCTATCTCCTCCAGCTTAGCTTGCTGTGTGCGGATCGCTTGGGTTAGCTCCTCTTGCTTCTGAGCAACTAGCTGCTCCTGCTGGGTCATCTGCTTGCGCTCACGCTCTAGCTCTGTCGAGGCATCCTCCAGTTGCTTGGTACGTGCTGTGAGCGTCTGCTCGAGTTGCTGCAGGGTAGCCTCTCGGCTCTGTACCTGTGCCGTGCGATCGGCCAAGCGCTCCTCCAGCTCACTCTTGAGCTGCAGTGCATACTCCTTAGCCTCAATCACCTTTTGTTGCTTCAGTATCTCGGCATCCTGCTTAGCTTTCTCAAGGATGCCCTCAGCCTCACGTAGTTCTTTCTTTTTTGTCTTATGAGCCTCGAGGATAACCTTCTCTGCGCGCTCCTCAGCCTCCTTTACGATGCGCTCCGCTCGCTGCTTGTAGAGTCGCATCACAGCGAGCCATACGACCCCTCCGCCTACGACTAGGGCTAATAATATGAATAGAATCAGTAGGTATATGCTAATCTCCATAAATCGTTCTGCCTAAAGTGTGTATATCTAATCTGTCACAATATCTCTGACATGATCGGTAGAGATACAGAGTCGCCCTACTGAGAGGTGTCCCAGTGGTCAAACGATCGGTCTTAGCTATATATCCCAGCCCTTCTGAGGAAAAAGGTGGGGGCACGACACCCCGCACACACCTCGTCTACAGCTTTCGCTCCAGTAGACTGTTTACCTCAGAGAGACGCTTCAG
>CABQOJ010000028.1 GCA_902465775.1 uncultured Porphyromonas sp.
AACAGAGGGGACTCAATCGCCAATGCAGCGGTCGAGTCCCCTCTTATTATTCAGTCGCCGACACGTTCGTCGGCACAGACATAGTCTACATCACGCTTACCGCATAGTCCGCCGTCGCCACGATGAGCGGACTCTTCTCAACTGTGGAGAGTGAGATCGTGCAAGCCCCCTCGGAGTCACTGAGCGTACGTACGAGCAGCTCTCCCGTAGCAAGGTATAGCGACACCTCCTCGAGAGGCTCTAGACCCGTGACGTAGAGCATCTGCGTAGTGCGATCTCTATAGACCTTCACCTGCTGACCACTTACTAACGTATTACTGGTGATCCCTTCGTAAGGTAGCATGTTTAGGGAGTCCCCATTATAGTCGAAGACAGTCCAGTTCTTCAGTTTAGAAGCCTCCACCTGCTCTTTGGTACACTCATTCACTTCGGTGGCTGCCTTTTTATTGACCACGACAAAGCGACCACGCTCCTTACCATTTCTATCGGGCAGTGCCTCTACGATAGACTGCATGGCAGCACTATTCAGCTTGTTACCATAGCAAAACAGATTGTCTAGAGCTTTAGATGCAGGCATGATAAGCTGTGTGAGTCCGTTGTTTGCACAGTAGAGATGCTTTAGCTGACTATTCTTAGAAAGGTCTAGTGAGCTTAGCTTGCAATCATCGAGATATAGTCTCTCTAGTGAGGTACACTGAGAGAGGTCTAGAGCTGTCACGGGAACACGTGTCATCGATATGTAGGTGATCTTAGGACAGTGTGTTAGGTCTAGCTCGGTGATGTTCGTTGCGTTGATATTTAGTTCTTGAAGTGCTGGGCAATGGGCCAGATCAAGTGAGGTGATAGCCGTCGAAGGTACGTTTAGGACCTCTAGCTGACTTCCCTCAGGGAAGAGTAGGCTGGCTACTCCAGTAGAAGCGAGATAAAGCTTCTTAAGCTGTGGAGAGTGTGAGATGTCTAGCTCAGTTAGCTTCTCGTTGGTTGTTGCCATAAGACTCTCTAGTGAGGGTAGGTGCGTGATGTCTAGCGCAGTGAGATAGTTCTCTTGCAAATTCAACAGCACAATGTCTCCGTAGATGTATTGCTCAGTGTCAGACACTAGGTACGAAAGGACCTCTTGTCCCCCATCTATGAAGCTACCCTCATAAGTTAGTCCCTTTACTTCAATAGGAGAACCATCTTTGGTGACGGCCGTGATAAAGACCTTATCGCCCTTGGGTAGCTCTGTCTTAAAGTAAGCGTACGGCTTGACCTCTTCGGGATCGCCCGCAAAGAGCTTCATGTCGTCTTTACTCCCATTGAAGTCATACACCGTCCATCCCTTAGCCTTGGCATCAGATACGTTTGTCACGGTACAGACGTTTGCCTCCTGAGCGTCACTCTTGTCGACAGCTATCAAGCGATGCTCTTGAGAGGTACTATAGGAAGACAAAGCAGAGATAATCTCTTGAAAAGCTGAAGCCGAGAGCTTATTGCTCCTTACGTCCAGCTCCTGTAGTTGCTGATGCGTCCCTAGCTTCACCTCTGTGAGCGCATTCTTACCGAGTCGAACACGCTTGAGCAGTGGGTTGTGAGTTAGATCGAGTGAAGTAAGCTTGGCCTCACTGATATATAGCATCTTGAGAAGAGGCAAGGCACTCAGATCTACGGTCTGAACGTTTGTCCCGTTCAGTCGTAAGTCCTCAATCTTGGCATTGTGTGAGAGGTCTACCTGCTGTAACTTTGTCCAGTTAAGACTGAGTACTCTGAGCAGTGGATTATTCGATAGATCTATCTCCGTAAGAGGCATATTAGCAAGGTAAGCAGTCTCTAGCAGTGGAGCATGTGTGAGATCCAGCTTTTCTAGCGAGCAGTCGGTAGTAATTATATGCTTTAGAGCAGGTAGCATGGAGACGTCAAGGCTCTTGAGATAACCGTTCTTGTGGCAGTACACCTCTTCGAGTATGGTGCAGTGAGACAGGTCGAGTGATGAGATTAGATTGCCACTGCAGTCAATCATGGTGAGATCCCCCTTCACCTTGACCTCAGAGGCTGAGAGCTCACACACGTAGACGGGGCCTTTGCCATAGTTGTCTGTACGTACGATGGAGGCGCCCTCCAGCTCTACGTGTGGATTCTCCTCTTTGGTCTTCCACATTAGCTTGACTTGGTCTCCAGCGATCATGTTTGTCTTGAAGGTTATATAGTTCGATGAGACAACGGGGACATAATCGTTTCCGTAGTACGGCCCCATGTCTTGGACACTACCCTTGTAGTCAAACATCTCCCAGTTCTTACCCTTAGCAATAGCGACGTGACTCATAGAGCAGACATTACCCTCCAGAGCACTTTTTGTGTCGATGACTATCATACGCGCAGGCTTGCTACCCGATATGGTCGGAAGAGACTCCACGAGAAGCTTCATATTGTCCGTATTTATCTCATTGCTATAGCAAGCTATCAGTGTTAGGGCTGGACAGTCAGAGATGTTTAGCTGAGCAAGTCCATTTCCATTGACTAGTAGCGTCTCTAGCTTGGTAAGTCCTGTGAGATTAAGGTCGTAAAGGCGATTGTCTCCTACATCTAGTATCTTTAACTCCTTAGAAGCAGAAAGGTCAAGCTCCTCAACATTGTTTCCCTCGATACGTAGCTCTCGCAGGTAAGGCAGTTTGGTCACATCAATCTGTGCTAGGTCAGAGTGTGAGCAGTCTATAGCTCGAATGTTGCCACCAGAGAGCTTGATGGTGGACTCTTTGAGCTGGTAGATATAGTGCTTTGCCCCATCTTTCGGCTCGATGCGGAGGAAGTGAGCCCCCTCGACAGCTGGATCGGTGTCACACTCTATCTCTATGGAGACCTCCGTGCCAGGATATTTCTCGAAGGAGAGTGTCACCTCTTCACCTTCTGAAGCGAAGAGGACGTGAGGTATACAGATCCCTAGTAGGGCGTATACGATAGCGAGTAGTTGTTTTCTCATATCTATAGATGTTTAAGCTAGTCTTGTATGTCTTGTTATTCGCCTCTTGAGAGAGCAACCACGCTACTTTGCCCCATTGCTGAGATTATTATCTGTAGCGGATAGTCAGTTATATCTATTGACATTATCTCCTCTCGGACTATCGTCCTATACAGTAGTACTCCTGTCGGAGAGAATATCGCGAGCTCCTCCCCTATGGGCAGATGGCGTATCTGAAGTTCCCGTCCCACTTGTGCCACCGTCCAGTGGCGTTGTAGCGGGGATTCGATAGAGTTAGGATTCGAGACGCCTTTGTATCGCTTAGCTCGTGTGGGACTGCCATTGAAGTCTAGGACGAGCCAATTTTTTTCCTCCCCTTGCGCTACATCTCTCTGATAAGCACTATTACCTTCGGTCTTTATCGAACTATCGCAAAAGAGTAGCCGACCGCGACTCCCATCGACTCTGTTAGGCAAGCTTGCGAAGAGACTAGAGGCATGGAGCGTATCGATCTTATTACCATAGCAAGCGAAATGCTGTAGGTTAGGATAGGTTCCTAAGGGGATGCTTTGCAACTTATTGCGCGAAGCATCAATCCTCAAGAAAGGAGCCTCTTGAGGCAGGGTCAATAGCGTAAGAGCGTTACGACTGCAGTCCAGATCCTCCAGACGTTGATGAGTTGAGAGATCTAGCTCTGTCAGATTGTTTTCAGAGCAGGAGAGAGACTTGAGTCTCTTGTTGTTTGCCAGTGAAAGCTCTTTCAGCTGTAGCTTATCTAGATTCAGCGTCTCCAGCTTCTCACACTGAGATAGGTCTACCTCCCTCAGCGCACTATAACCAGCGTATAGCTGTCGCAGATTTGTCAGTGAGCGAGCGTCTATCGTCGGGATACCGCACTCCACGATCTGGAGTGTCTCTATCTTTTTGTTTGCAGTGAGATCTAGAGCTTGTAGCTGTGGGTTCTTTACCAGCAGTAGCTCCGTCAGCGCAGGTGCCTTAGAGCAGTCCAGTGATGTCACGCCGCAGTCCCCAAGGTCAAGCTTTGTGACATTACCAGCTATGGTAATCAGCTCTTTATCTACCCGATAGACCTCATAGGGGGTCTCCCCCGGGGCGTCTAGATAGAGTAGCGTAGCTCCCGATATGGAGCAATCCTCTCCAGCCACAGGCGCTACCTCTATGAGGAGTGTCTCTCCGACCGGTCGGCTCGTCCTAAAGGTAACTCCTGCCTCTGAAGCTACATGTGGCGTATAGTCCCAGCCCTTGTAGTATGTCAGCTTATCCTCATCATTGACGATGGCTAGCGGAGTAAAGCCTTTCTCTTTGAGCTTGCTTACCATCTCTGCAGAAAAGCGATTAGCATCACCTCCTGCACGGCTGTCAAAGACGATAGCCCTCTTAAATAAGTTCTCATCATCACTCGTCGCCAATGCACTTACGAGCGATGCTGCCTTAGCATCTGACAACTTGTTATTGGCAACATTGAAGAGGGTCAGCGGTAGACTAGGACTCAACAGTACCTCCTCCAGCTTGTTGTTGCGACAGTCTAGCTGCTTCAGTTGCTTTAAGCTAGTGAGATCTAGGCGATCCAGAGCATTGTCCCTGCAGATCAGCGAAGAGATCAGCGACTCCGTAGAGAAGGAGAGCTGGGTCAGCTCTGCTTTAGAACAGTCCAGGGCGAGGATATCCCCATAGAGCTGCACCGTGCCACCGCTCCCTAGTCGTAGCTTCAGAAGCGCCTCTCCGGAGAAGTACTTCTCTTCTGAAATGATCTCTGCCCCCTCAATACGATAGGGCTCCTCACTTCTTATCGTGATAGAGATCTCTCCATTCTGAGGCTTTGCAGAGGATAGCGTGATGAGACGATTTGACACTTGAGGTACATAGTCAAAGCCCCTATAAGGCTTCATACTGAAAGGACTCCCATTATAGTCAAAGACATCCCAGCCTCTCATCTTCGCGGCCTCAACAGCTTTCTTCGAGTACTTGTTTGCCTCTTGCTGCGTATTATCCACGGCAACCAGTGTCCCTGCTTGACTTCGCTGTGGCAAGAGGCTAGGCAATGCTTCACACACCGACTGAGAGAGGTTGTTGCCATGGATGTCCAAATAGCTAAGCAGTGGACAGTGTCCGATAGATAGCTCCGCCAGCCGATTGTTGTAGAGAGCTAGTCGCTGTAACCGAGGCAAGGCGGGTATCTTCACGGAGGTCAGCTCGTTGTACGATAGATCAACAAAGTCCAATGCTGTGCTGGTGCTAAGATTGATAGATGTCAACTTATTCTTGTACGCAAAGAGCGTCCGCAAGCTTGATGCTCGCGATAAGTCTAGTTGAGTAATCTTTTGGTCACTACAGTCTAGTCCTAAGATAGAGCCCTTGAGCTTGACCTTCTGAGAGAGGATTGTGTAATACGAGAAGGTAATCCCTTGCATCTGCTCGCTACGCAAGAACTTCAGTCCCTCTGTCACAACATCTCCGTTGGCATTGACCTCCAGTCGGATCTCACTCTTTACTGGCAGCGTGGTCACAAAGGAGATCTCTTCCTGGGCTGAGAGACTCTCCACACCTAGCCAACAGAATACAATCGAAAGAATCAAGCAACTCCAGTATGATACCCTACTCTTCATAATATCTGACTTACTTATCACTGAATAGACGTACTGCATAGCAATAAGAGCTATGAATAGGTAATAGCCTCAGCTTGGTAGCGTAATAACTCAAAGCCCAAGCATACTCTGTGCTCCCTGGCAACGTACTGCTAGACCAATAGCGTCCACCCGTACCTATACTGACAACTTCATCTTTTTGCCCCTCTTGTACTGCGGTCTTATACCATCCACTCGCAGGAATCTTCCGCTCGAAATACAAGTCGGGGTGTAGTTGCTTGTAGTCTGTCCACCACTGCTCGGAGCTAATCGTATGTATGCTACCCGTAAAGGTCTCTCCTAGATAGCATACGGAGACGAGTAGGTAAGAGTCAGAGTTATTTGCCTTTTTGAAGTCTCCGACTAGCTCATACTTATAAGCACAGAGCATCCCATTGTCCGTGGCTGGAGGATAGTTCGGCGAGATCTCTTTGTCTCCAGACTTAAACTTCAGCGCGTAGCATGTAGTTTTATCTACGGAATTATAGTCTGCTAGATAGCTACGACGGAGTCCTCCGACCTCTATCGCCTCAGCTACATTGTATTTGCACTGAGTGTAAGCAAAGGAGATCATCTCTCCACCCTCGTTACTAGGAAATATTCCCCGCCACTCTTCAACAGAAGGTAAGTGCCAGCCACGCCCCTCAATCTGAATAGATGCAAATCGACTACAAGCATCTTGGTACGAGAAGTACTTGGAGGCGTCATTCCGATGAGAGGTTGCGAAGCTTGACTCCGATCCCATATTGTACTGAGCTAAGTACTCTATAGCTAGTTTGCTTTTTGGCTTTGTGGGGTTTTCGGAGCGTCTCCGAGCGAATGTGATACTATCGATCTGACTGGTAGGCACTCTTATCTCCTTGCCATCTTTACGTACGATCAGCAGTTGCTCTTGCGCCTTCACCTCCGTGGCATAGCTGAGTAGCAAGAAGACGAGTAGACAGAGCAGACGACATGCCTGACTCAGGGCTGTATAGTTGTGGAATCTCATCTTTGCTACTTACTAATGAATAGACGTATCGGATAAGCCTCCTCTTTATTGCACTGACTTTGGTAAGCGTGCGAATTGTTGAAGAAGAAGCCCCACGAAGTAGTCTCCCCATTCTCACTCGAAGACCAGCAATAACCATGAAGCCCTACATACTTACTCTCTCCTGTGATTGATGAGATATATCCAGAGGCGGGGAATATCCGTACAACACAATCGTTTTGTCTCTCTGTCCACCACTCTTCTTTGGCAATGTCGCTAAGTGTCCCTTCAAACTCTTCTCCTAAATAACATACAGTGACCTTTAGCTGACTCTTGGCATTGCCCTCAAAAAAGTTTCCTACACGCTCATACCTATAGGCACATCGCATACTATTGTCTGTGGCAGCGGGGAATCCGTCTTCTTTAGCCGCTGTAGCTTTACACAAGCGCAAGGCGTAGCATACCCCGTCTCCATGAGAGATGTAGCTAGCACTATAAGTTTTCCTATCTCCACGAACTTCAATCGCCTCCACATTGTCTGCCTGACTCATAGGATACTTGTATTTGATAAAGTCTCCATCCATGATCATCGGGGCTATTACTGAGAGCTCATATTTGTTGGGTAAGTGATACTTGACCCCAGCGATCTCTACCTCAGCAAACTTCTCTACCGCTTCCGACCACTTATAGCGAATGTTACTCTCGTTGTCGTAAGTCGTCGCAAAGGCATCATCTGTAGCCAAGTTGTACTCTGCTACATCGGAGATCGCGAGCTTCGGACGGGTGGGCTTTGCGGGGGCGAGGACGGTTACGGAGCATTGCTTTTGTAGCTTGCCGATGGTCGCCGTGATGGTTGCTGTGCCGGCAGCTACGGCTTGCACCAAGCCCTCTGCAGTGACGGTGGCGACGGCAGCATCGCTACTCTCGTAGGAGACTGCGTAGCTAGCATCCGCAGGGGTCACGGCAACTGTCAGTTGCTTAGTGTCACCGCCATTGAGCTCCACCTGTGCGGGTGAGAGTGTGAAGTCCTGAACCGCTTTGCTGACGACGAATCGAACGCTGTCGATCTCCTCGACTGGGACAAGGATAGGTTGCTCACCCTTGAGATGGACCGTCATAATGTACTGCGGTTCCTCGGTGGGTGTCTGTGCAAATTGGCTCAGTGGCAGCAAGCCGATGAGCAGAAGAGTAAGTAGAATTCGTTTCATACCTTTAGGATAAGAGTTGATAGTTCTAGATAGGAGCTGGCTCCTGTTGTTTTCAACCGCTAATATAGCAGTTTTATCTGGATTATCCTACAGATTTCTGACCAAACCTCCAGCTTCTAGCCTCTATGCTCCAACTCCTCGGAGGAATCTCCTAAATAGCTCCGAGGGAATCTCTCATTTCCTCGGAGGAACGAAACAACTCTTCGGAAGAATGAAATGAAACTTCGGAAGAGTCAAATGAAACTTCGGAAGAAGTTGACGACTTCCTCCGAGGAGTTTTTCAATTTTCTCGGGAGCAATTCAGATAAGTTGAAGGAGAGTCGTTGAGTATGGGAGCGACGACTCGCGACCTTCGTAGATGCGACGGAACAAGCTGAGGTTACGATCGGAGGGAGCAGAGGTGGAGGAGCTTGTAGAGAGCGAAGAGTCGGAGCGAGGGATGGCGCGAGGTGAGCTGTCGTCGTAGCAAGGGCTTGAGGAGCGGAGCGAGGCTACCGAGCAACGGGACGAGCCTGGCGCGCTCCAGTCGTAGGTAGAGCTGGAGGAGACGTATCGGATAGGGCGCGAGCAGGGCACGGTGTCGGTAGAGGTTCTCCACGTAGCGCTCGGTGGTGTCGAGGAATTGGTCGCTGGTCTCCTTGAGTGCATGGATGACGGGGTTGTCGATGTGCGTGATGGCGACACCTCGCTCGGCCAGTCGATAGCCGAAGTAAGCGTCTTCGTAGCCCATACCCATATCTGCGGGGAAGCCTTCCTCGAGAAAGATGTGACGAGGTATCAGGAAGCTCATACTGACGAAAGCATCTGCGGGCGCTTGCTGTCGCTCGGCGATGCTGCGGGTCTCGACTTTGTGCCCATACTTATAGCGCAAAAGCCTGTCGCTGGTGGGTCGCTCGGTGGGATAGCGAAAGCCCCCTACCACTACCCTATCGGGATGCGCTGCCTGCAGGTAGTCCACGACGAAGCTGTCGGAGGCGGGCATCGTGTCGGAGTCAATGATGAGGAGTTGGTCGCCCTCGGCTTGCTGCGCTAGGTAGTTGCGCATGCGCCCCGCCCCAAGATGTGTCGTGGGGCGGACGAGCCGTATGAGCCCCTCCTGCTGGAGTGAGTCGTAGAGCTGAGCATAGCGAGGATCGGAGGAGTCGTCTCCGAGGATGATCTCACCCTCCACGTGCGCCTGTAGAAGCTGACGATGCAGGGTCTCTACGAGTGGACGGCAGTCGTAGTTGCGCGTGGGAATCAGTATGGAGATTGGCTTTGCTGGCATGAGAGTGTGGACTGGGCGACCCTTTCGCTGAGTGAGCGAAAGAGTGCTCCACAAAAGTACTCATTTCGGGGAGCATAGACACAACAAAAGCGAAGGCACTACCAAGCTCACTGGCTGGTGGTGCCTTCGCTATGTTATATATGTATCTGTGGAGACTAGTAAGACTCCTCCTCGTTCGGGAAGTCTTGGCTCTTGACGTCGGCTATGTAGTGCTGTACCGCATCAGTCATGACGGAGCCAAGGTCAGCGTAGCGACGCAAGAAGCGCGGGCTAAAGCCTTGCGTGATGCCGAGCATGTCGTGCATGACGAGGACTTGACCGTCCACCCCACCGCCGGCGCCGATGCCGATGACGGGGATCGTTAGCTCAGAGGCAACCTTGGTGGCTAGCGGTGCTGGGATCTTCTCCAGTACGAGGGCAAAGCAACCTAGCTCCTCGAGGAGATGCGCATCTGCCAGCAATTTATCAGCCTCCGCCTGCTCCTTAGCACGGACAGCGTAAGAGCCAAACTTATTGATCGACTGAGGGGTGAGCCCGAGGTGCCCCATGATCGGGATGCCAGCCGAGAGGATACGCTCTACCGACTCACGGATCTCGCTACCTCCCTCTATCTTGATCGCATCAGCGTGGGTGATCTTCATCACCTTGATGGCACTCTCTAGAGCGATCTTAGAGTTACCCTGATAAGAGCCAAAGGGGAGGTCAACGACGACCAGCGCACGCTGCACCGCTTTCATCACGCTCTTGCCGTGGTATATCATTTGGTCGAGTGTGATAGGGAGCGTAGTCACATTACCCGCCATCACATTACTGGCAGAGTCGCCTACGAGGATCACATCCATGCCGGCAGCATCGATGATCTGTGCTGCTGAGTAGTCGTAAGCGGTGAGCATGGAGATCTTCTCCCCACGCTCTTTCATCTCGAGTAGTCGTCGGGTGGTCACCTTGCGACTATCCGTAGCTTGATAAGTGGACATATTGATTTAGATATTAAATAGTAGACTGAGCGAAGCGTTACTCCCACTCAATCGTTGCGGGTGGCTTTGACGACACATCGTAGCAGACGCGATTGACGCCACGCACCTTGTTTATGATTTCGTTAGAGACCTCTGCGAGGAAGTCGTACGGCAGCCGAGCCCAGTCAGCACTCATCGCATCGACGCTCGTCACCGCACGCAGTGCCACCGTGTACTCATAGGTGCGCTCGTCACCCATGACGCCCACGCTCTGCACCGGCAGTAGGATAGCTCCCGCCTGCCAAACCTCATCGTAAAGGTTGTACTTGCGGAGCAGGTCGGTGTATATCTTGTCAGCCTGCTGGAGGATAGCCACCTTCTCAGGAGTCACCTCGCCCAGCACGCGAATGCCTAGGCCTGGCCCTGGGAAGGGATGGCGAAAGATCATGTGTCGTGGCATAGAGAGTGCCAAGCCAACACGACGCACCTCATCCTTAAAGAGATGCTTCAGAGGCTCCACCAGCTTGAGGTGCATACGCTCAGGCAGTCCGCCCACGTTGTGGTGGCTCTTGATCACTTTGCCCGTGATATTGATGGACTCAATGATGTCGGGGTAAATGGTTCCCTGACCCAGCCAACGAGCCTGCGGCAACTTCTTCGCCTCAGCCTCAAAGACCTCGATGAAGTCTCGACCAATCACTTTACGCTTAGCCTCAGGATCACGAACGCCAGCCAGGTCTCCGAGGAACTTCGCACTAGCGTCAACCTTGATACAGCCTAGTCCGAGTGCTTTGTAGTCCTCCAAGATCTGCTCCGCCTCGCCTAGTCGCATTAGCCCATGATCCACAAAGATACAGGTGAGCTGATCGCCGATAGCACGGTGCAGGAGGACCGCAGCGACCGAACTGTCCACGCCTCCGCTGAGCGCCATGATGACTTGCTCGTCACCTACCTGAGCCTGGATCGAGGCAATGCTACTCTCGATGAAAGACTCGGACGACCACGCGCCCTTGATGCCACAGAGCGTGACGAAGTTGTCGAGGAGCTTCGTACCCTCCTC
>CABQOJ010000029.1 GCA_902465775.1 uncultured Porphyromonas sp.
TACGAGACATATCCACCTCAGCCGTGATAGAGGTAGCGCCAGCGATGTCAGCAGCCTTAGGCTGTGCACCACTCATACCGCCTAGTCCAGAGGAGATAAAGAGCTTGCCAGCGAGGTTGCCACCGCTCGGTATGTGTAGCTGCTGACGACCAGCGTTGAGCAGCGTGTTGAACGTCCCGTGTACGATACCTTGTGGACCGATGTACATCCAGCCACCAGCGGTCATCTGACCATAGTTGGCGACGCCCATCTGAGCAGCTATCTCCCAGTCCTTGATGTTGTCGTAGAGACCGACCATCATTGAGTTGGTGATGATGACACGAGGAGCAGAGGGGTGCGAGGCGAAGAGTCCCAGCGGGTGACCGCTCTCGATGACTAGGGTCTGATCCTGTGTGAGCTCCTCGAGGTACTTGATGATGAGGCGATACTGAAGCCAGTTTTGGCATACCTGACCTGTCTCACCATAGGTTACAAGCTCATAAGGATAGAGCGCTACAGCGTGCGAGAGGTTGTTGTGGATCATCACTTGGAAGGCCTTACCCTCGATACACTTACCCTTGTAGCTGTCGATCGGACCTGCCTTGAGATCGCCCTCAGGACGATAACGGTAGGCGTAGATCTTACCACGCTCCTTAAGCTCCTTGAGGAACTCGGGTGCGAGCTCAGCGTGGAGTTCTTTAGGTACATAGCGTAGCGCATTCTGTAGTGCCACACGTGTTTGTGCAGGGGTTAGACTGTAGCCCCTATCAGGTGCTCGACGGATGCCCTCCTCGAAGGCGGGGTACTTGGGCAGTGTAGCGTCAAGCGTGAACTTACAGGTTCTCTTCATATTTACTGGTTGTAACTAAATTCGTATTGCACAAAGATACTAAAAACTCTCCGATACAGCGACACAATAATCTTCGCGTCACACCTACTGATACGACAACCGCGTGGAAAAAGTCTAATCACCACGTGCAATTGGATTTGGAGCGCAAAAAAAACGAAACACTCAACTGCACCTATCAGCAAATGAGACTCTCGATATGGCCTTTCTGACTCTTGTCAGACAGCAAGCGCTCTAGATACCAACCATCTAGATTGATGGATGTAAACCTAAACTCCTGCCTCCAAGATCATATTTGATTATGTGGCTTCTTTTCCTCTCCTTTTAATCTGAAAAAGAACACCCCTATAATGAGAAGGGCATAAACGGCCATTCCTCCTGTTGTAAGCCAAAAGAGAAGCATATCTCTATCAAAGGATAGGTAGACAGAGATCAAAAAGAACATCAGAAACAGGATACTTCTGACACCTACTAGAAGAAAAGGTTCCTCCTTCAGTATGTTAGATAAAAGAGTTTTGCCTATGTTCATTGAATCGTGTTTTCTCAATAGAGTCCTAAGTGTTTTGCAGGATAAAGAGAAAAGGGTAGGTTTGTAATTGGAAAGAAAGCACAGCTAGTGAGAGCTGTCACAAACCACCCTTCTCAAGGGCAAATATAGCACTATTCGCACAAATAACCCGACTCATACCTCAAGAAACTGTTCACGTACATTCCACTCGCTAATGCAATTTCTCGATAGCTCGGTGGAGAACAACGTTTTCTGCGGAGGAATGAAATGAAGCTTCGGAAGAGTCAGATGAAACTTCGGAAGAACGAAATCGTAAGTCCGAAGAATTCTACCGTCTCTCGATGGAAAATGAAAAATCCCCACGGAGGAATTCTAGATTCTCTCCGTGGGGGACTCCATAGGATCTCTGATTACAAGTTATTGTTGCCCACTATTAGAGCAACCTCTTGAAATCGAGTTACCAGCTATCATCAGAGACGGTCGCGAGGAGCTTGTAGCACAGCTCGTCTTTCTTCTCATAAGACTTATCTATATATGAGCTGACATACTCCTCTTCGGTCTGGTACTCGGAGTCAACAAGAGCTTTGATTGCTGCATCTTTATTCTCTGGGGTAGAATCCTCTAGGTATCGTAGCATCTCAAAGGGAATGTCCTGTACATCGGCTGATGAAATGAATTTGCCGTTTCGTAGCGTCACACTCTTGACCTCATACTTGATTGTGTATTGGTTGTAAATGTCTTGCTCATAGCTGGGGATATTGCCCCAGTAAGCAATATTAGACCGAGTGCTACTCTTAAACCGCTCTAGAGGCCAGGTGCTAGTGGACCCATAGTTCCACTCTTGATTTTCCTCACTCCATAGTCCGAAGTAGACTTCGCAATCCTCTATCGCTCCGTTTGGATAGGCTATGTCAACCCAAAATCCAGGATAATACATAGTATAGTAGGAGTCATCATCTCTTTGATACGTCGTATGGAAGGTGAGCTTGATGTAAGCATTTGGGTCATGATCGTTGTAAAACTTAGTCCACTCCTGCGAGAGCGTCTCAAACTTTGTCTCGTAAGCCTTGTTATAGTCCATGTAAGCCGTTCGGGCTTTGTCTTGGAGCTTTTGCTTCTCCTCTTCGCTATTGATGTAGTCTAGGTAGTTGATCATCTGCTCGTAGGTGATGGCGCGATAGGTCTCCTCGGCAGTCGTGCCGACCACCTGAAGACGCATCTCACTGAAGAGCTGATTGTACTGAAGGAGCTGTGGGCAGCTTTCGCGATTTGCCTCTAGTTGCTCTTGTGTCAGAGGCTCCAAGACGCTCTTCTTGAGCACTCTGGATTCGGATATTAGGTTCCACACGAAGAATCCTATGACTAGCACCGCAACGACAGATCCTCCGATGATAAGGCCGTTGCGGAGTCTCTTTTTAGCCTGTGGAGACATGGGCTTCTTCTGACGGGGAGCCACTGGTGTCGTAGGCTGGTACTGAGACGTAGGAGCCGTTGGCAACTTGACCTCAGTATTGCTACAGTAAGGACACGCTTGATAGTCCTTAGGAACGAGGTGCCCACACGTAGGACACCTCCTGACATCTACTAAGTTTAGCCTAGTCATATCTACAGCTCTTTAGCGTTGGAGTCACTCTCTACAACTGTTTCTGTAACAGTCTCAGGTTGAGGTGACGCTTGCTTTGCATTAGCCTTGATCACAGTCTCCTCGACCTCGGGCATCACTGCTGCGCGGTGTATGTCGCCTAGATCTGATACATTGTTAGCTACGATGGCTCTGATCATGAGTCGCTCTGAGATAGCGTGAGCAGATAATATGATCGGGTAGCTAATCAGGAAGAGGACAAAGCCTAATACGGGGATTACGAGTAGACCTCCGAAGAGGATGATCAAGAAAACCTCAAAGCTTCCGCCACCTGTAAGGAGTGCTAATACATAGAGGATCAGATAGGCCCCCATGGTTGAGACAAAGAGGTACACGCCGTTCCACTCGCCTAGGCTTCTGATGATGTGAGCGCATACGGGGATAGCTTTGATCTTGTCGCCGATCCTTACTGTGGCGTAGAGGTCACGCTGCCTATTGCGCCAATAGTAAAAGCCGAAGAATCCCAGCATCAGGAAGTAGACGATGAGGACGAGCACCCCAAAGTAGCTTACGATAGTGGTCCACGTGCCCTGTGAGCTGATAAAGTAATGCACCTGGGGAATGAACAGGAGTACGATAGGAAGTAACATGGGGAGGAATGTTGATACCCCGATTAAGATGTAAAACACCTTGATAGGACTCCGGAAGAATCGTCCACTGTCGATGTACTGCAAGAGACGATCCACATACTGCTTGATTAGATTCATAGTCTATAGTTGTTTAAGTGATACTCAGTCTGTACGAACGTGCCATAAAGCCTTTTCGCTCACTGCTCAGGAGTGATCCTCTTACGTCACGCTCCTTTACAACACGTCCTCGTTTGGAGGCAAAGATAAGCTTTTGCGGTTAAAAATGCAATAGATTACTAATGTAAGCCGTGATTTGTTGATCTTCTGAGCACTCTTAAGGAGTGTAGTCGTGAGAAGGTGAGGTGAGCCTAGACGTTCGTCCAGCTACAGGAGCAGAGGAAGCTCACTCAGACGTCTCTTCCCTGGTACAGCTTGCGGAAGTAGGGAGGGGGATTGGCGAGCGAATTGACCCCTTGCTTGTCAGAGGGAGACTATTGTCGGGACAAGCAAACAGCGAGATATGACAAATGGGCAGTCAATGCGTGCAGAGCGCTTGTTATCTAGAAGTCGTTCGTTAATTCATTGAATTCTAGCCAGAAATGGAAGAAAAGCATGCGGGATAAGCTGGTGAAGACGGTGGAAAAGCGTCGATTTAGTACGAAAGCGTCCGCATATCGAAATAGTTTCGTACATTTGCGTCGTTATTCACATCAAACTAGTGTACAATCATATGAACACCTCTACGCAATCATCAAGTTTGCATCCTAAGCTTGCCTGGAGGCAGTCTCTGCTCTCCTTCCTTCTTGTCTTATGCTTGATGCCTCTAGGACACGCATTTATGGTCCTTATGGAGCTCCTGATAGCGCCTGCCGTACTGCCTTATAGTGCTTTCGGGCTGGGGCTACTAGGACTAGTGATCGCCGTGTGTGGCGTCTTTGCTAAGAAAGATACTCCTCAGACGCTCTGCGGACTCATCGGGGGGCTACTCCTGTGGACAGGGTGGGTCGAGTTTCTCTTCATGTACTACGCTCAGCGCTTTGGTGCACACCCAGAGATACTTAATGGGGTCATAACCACTACGACGACTTACGTGCAGGGGATCGCGGCAAACCCCGTCCTGTCTATCGACGGCGTACCTGTACAGCACATGCATGATATCAAGGATATCGTCATGACTAGACCTGAGTACCTACTGATGCCGGCATCGTTTGGCTTCTGGGTGTCGATCATGCTACTCTATATATTTAATGTACGTACGGGGTGCAACTTTATGCTCTGGTGTCAGCGGGTGCTCCTCGGCAAGAAGCGTGACCTCGTGGTGCGCTCGAGCATGACACGTCACCCTGCTATGGTGACCTTTATGGAGACGATGATGCTCCTGTGGACATGCTACTTACTGCTGATGTTTTGCTACGATCCGCGCTTCCTCGGGCAGAGCCATCCGGTGACTATCGCCGTGGGGGTAGGGTGCTTCATCGGCTTCTTCTTCATCTTTCGCAAGCAGCTCGCTCGCAAGCAGTGGGGCGCTAACATACGTATGGCGATCCCTGCTGTCATCGTCCTCTGGACGCCTGTCGAGATATTGGGACGCAACAACCTTTTCAACGAGATCTGGATCGCTCCGCTGGATCATGTGGGCGAGATGATCGCGATCCTCGTCACCTTCCTCTTGATCGGTGGCTATCTCGCATGGCATCACAAGCGTCACGCCAAGAAGGGGGCTTAGCAGCGACAAATCATTTTTGCCGAAATGGCTTGCGTACGTTTCAGAAAAGCTGCTGGTAGCCTGCAAATGCTATGTGCACTTTGCAGAATTGTATGCTTTCGTGGAAAATATAGGCTAGTGATGCCGTAATCGCTCGTTGGTAAGGATTATTTCACTACATTTGCCACTGCAATAGTACCCTGCGAGAGATATTGTAGGCTCTGCGCGGTACGACTTAACGGGCAATAGTATATGAAACTGCAGCAATCTCCTCAGCGATATGATTACATCATCATAGGTGGTGGCCTAGCGGGGCTCTACTGTGCTTACTTTCTAGCGCAGCATGGCTCGGTAGCCCTCATCGCTCGACGCACTATCGAGGAGAGCAACTCCTACTATGCACAGGGGGGAATGGCTGCTGTCACCGACCAGCAGGACTCACCGACGGATCACTACGAAGACACGATCGTAGCGGGGCGTGGGCTCTGTATCCCCGAGGCGGTCAAGGTGCTGACGGACGAAGCTCCCGATCGGATCAATGAGTTGATCCAGATGGGTATGACTTTCGACAGCGAAGATGGTCATCTAGCCCTCGGTCTAGAGGGGGGACATCACCATCGTCGTATACTCCACGCTGGTGGAGATGCTACGGGACGACTGGTGACCACCTTTATGATCGAGCAGGTTCGGAAGGCACAGCACATTACGATCTTCGACCATCACAGCGCCGTGCAGGTACTATGCTCGGCTGACGGGTCACACTGTCAGGGAATAGTGACCTATGATGAGCGCGCACATCACTACGACACGATCCTCGCATCGGCTGTCGTACTAGCCACAGGCGGTGCGGCTGCGCTTTACTACCCAACGACCAATCCGCCCACAGCGCTAGGCGATGGACTCTGGTTGGCCAGCGAAGTGGGTGCCGAACTGATGGACTTGGAGTTTATCCAGTTTCACCCCACAGCTCTTTATCTGCCGGGGTACGCCTCTTTTCTTATTAGTGAAGCGGTACGTGGCGAGGGCGCTTACCTTGTGGACAAGCACGGCGAACGCTTTATGCCTGCACTGCATCCCCTTGCGGAGCTAGCGCCGAGAGATGTGGTGGCGCGCAGCATTTTCCTCAAGATGCAGGAGGAGGGTAGTGACCACGTACGGCTGAGGCTGAGACACATTGACCCGAAGCGGCTGTTACAGCGCTTCCCCACCATCACGGAGCACTGTCGCCAGCTGGGACTAAACATCACGGACGAGATACCGGTGGCTCCTGCAGCGCACTACACGGTGGGGGGCATCGGCGTGGATCTCAACGGATGTACCCGCCTACCTGGACTATATGCTGTCGGAGAGGTCTCCTCGACGGGAGTCATGGGCGCCAATCGCTTGGCTTCCAATTCGCTCATTGAGTGTATCGTCTTCGGCAAGAGGATCGCTAACTATGCGATCGCACACCAGACTGCGCCTACTGAGGCTGCAGCGCTTGCGACCCCGACGAACCTTCCCGATCTGTCGTGGAACCTAGACAAAGAGCAACTCTATGCGCTAGAGCAGCAGGCAAAGATCAATCGACAGATAGGCGACATCTTGATGAGCAAGGTGGGGATCATCCGCTCTAAGGCGGGCTTGACCGAAGCGCTACAAGCGCTACAGCATCTCTCCGACATGCTGGCAGAGGATGCGCAGCACAGTATCCACGCCTATACGACCCGCAGACGTGTAGAGGTGGCGCACATGATGGCGCATGCTGCACTACTGCGTGAGGAGAGCCGTGGAGGTCACTACCGCAGCGACTACACGGAGACACTACCTGAGAGCGAAGCTTATCGAACGAGACTGCTCAATGGACAAATAACACATCAACCGATCAATTAGCACACAAGAGGTATGACTGATATATACAACAGCGAGGAGTTTGCCACCCTCATAGAGCTGGCTTATCGTGAAGATGCTCCCACGGGAGACCTATCGACACGTTACCTGCTGAGCGAGAGCGACCGAGCCATCGCCACACTGATAGCAAAGGACGACGGTATCATCTCTGGTCTGGATGTAGCTTATATGGTTCTCTGTCGGTGCACTCCGGAGGAGGAGATGACCTTTACATCAGAGTATGAGGATGGCGACGAGGTGCGCAAGGGCGATATATTGGCCACCATCGAGGCGCCTTATGCGGACCTGCTACGGGCTGAGCGTATCATGCTCAACTTCCTCCAGCGTATGAGTGGTATCGCTACCTATACGTACCAATGTGTGCAATGCGTGGCAGGGACCAAGACGCGTATCCTAGACACACGTAAGACTGTCCCTGGACATCGACTCACGGACAAGATGGCGGTACGTCACGGTGGTGGTACGAATCACCGTGCTTCGCTCTCTGATATGGTGATGCTCAAGGACAATCACATCGCCATGGCGGGTGGCATCTTGCCTGCCGTGGAGGAGGTGCGTCCTCATCTACCTATCTCTATACGTATTGAGGTGGAGACCTCTACGCTGGAGGAGGTGCAGGAGGCTATAGACGCTGGTGCTGACATCATCATGCTGGACAATATGGACCTAGAGACGATGCGCCGTGCCGTCGAGCTCATCGATGGACAAGCTAAGGTAGAGGCTTCGGGCAATATGACGGCCGAACGCCTAGCTGCCGTTGCTGCTATCGGCGTGGATTACATTAGCATAGGAGCACTGACACACTCGGTACGCGCTTTCGACATTAGTATGAAGATCAAGCCGATCCAGTAGAGAGGCTTTAGCTCTTACACACACTACCAACTACACACTAACTGACTACTTACACATGACACAACAACAGATAGAGGCTCTCTACGCAGAGATCCGTACGCTCAAAGAGCAGAAGAATGCGGTCATCCTGGCGCACTACTACGCTCGTCCTGAGATACAGCGCATCGCAGACCACCTAGGTGACTCACTGGCGCTCTCTCAGATCGCTGGCGAGACAGAGGCTGATATGATTGTCTTCTGCGGGGTAAGCTTCATGGGCGAGACGGCAAAGATCATTTCGCCCAATAAGAAGGTGCTCTGCCCTGTACCACACGCTGGCTGTACCCTCGCTGAGGGCGCTACCGCTGAGGGGATCAACACTTGGCGCGTCAAGCACCCCGACGGCATTGTCGTCAGCTATGTCAATACGACAGCGGCTGTCAAGGCGGTCACCGACTACTGCGTGACGAGTGCCAATGCGTTGAAGATCGTACGCGCCCTCCCCACGGGGCAACCCATCCTCTTTGGTCCTGACAAGAACCTCGGACAGTACATCATGAATGTGACGGGACGGGAGATGGATCTATGGCAGGGCGCTTGCTACGTGCACGCTGACATCACCTCCGAACTGGTTCATACGATGCTGGATCGCTATCCCGAGGCGGAGATATTGATACACCCCGAGTCGGTAGCGGCTAGCGACCAGTCGATCGTCGACAATCCTCGCTGTATCATCGGTTCTACCACTACGATCATCAATCGTCCTGGAGTCTCTGACCTGAAGCAATACATCATCGCTACGGAGCCTGAGGTGCTGGCCGAGATGACGAGACGCTATCCTGACAAGGAGCTGATCCCGATCCTCCCCGATCAGACTTGCGAATATATGAAGATGATCACCCTCGAGGGACTTCGTGACGCACTCCTCTACGAGCAGTACGAGGTGCATGTCGACGAAGAGCTCCGTCAGAAGGCGTGGTGCTCCATCGAACGGATGCTCCAGTTCTAAAAGACTGTACTGGAGTCCAGCTCCTTCAAAAAACAAAAGAAACGGATTAGTCGTCTTCCCTAGCGAAGACGGTTAATCCGTTTCTTATTTACTCTCAAAGGGTCTTCCGAGCGAAACAACTAAACTTCAGCTAGATAGCCGGCGCGATCGGAACATTTGTGGTGTTTTGATCGGAACATTTGCGGTGCGTGAGCCCGAAGTCGCTACGCTCATACGGAGCGTAAGACTAGCGAAATCTAAAGCGCAAAGCGCTTACTGGAAGTGGCTGGGGACTCCCTTTTTGATTTGTTGCTGTCCGATAAAAGTCAGAAAGGGGAGCCGTGTATAGCTGGAGATACAGTACTAATACACGAATAGGCTGTCTGGAAGTACAGGTAGTCCTAAGTCTTGTCTGAGACTGTCAGACAATGCTTGATCTTTCTTTTGAGGATAGGGCTGTTGTAACCACTTTCGAAACTCCGAAAAGTACAGCGTGCGTTTCTCTTTCATCACATAATACTTATCAAGCAAGGTAGCTGCAAACTCGGCTGATAGTCTACCCGCTTCTACCTCTCGCTTCAATAGGTCGTAAGTATGAGGCTCTATCAACCTTTGAGGATTATGTAGTAAAACGGCAGGCAGAGCTCCTAATAGGTATCCGAAAGAGTCGTTGTACTTTCCTAAATCGCTGATATACCCATAATGCTCGATGAGCCAAATTGCCTTTGAAAAGCAGAGGCTATCAGTATGGAGATTGAAAGCCCGACTGTTTGCGAAGTAAAGACTGGAGTTGTCTCTAATCCCTTGATCTAGTGCTCTAATTTCAGCTAGTGTTATCGCAATACTATCCAATCGTGTGACCTCCGAGACGGGCTTGCTCTGATGATCTAAATTGGTCGAAACAGGAGCACACGCTGTCAAGAGACAAGCGACAATTGTAAATGCAAACTTAATACGCCTCATATACAGTCTGAGAGAACACACTTTTGTTAGTTGAACTATCCTATTTGCTTGCGATGACGCTCCTTGCTAGAATCTGTCCGTTGTGGCAGGTCAGAAGCGCATCGCACGCTCCAGACGTCGCTTGTCCTCGCGGTCGCGTATGGCGGCGCGCTTGTCGTACTGCTTCTTACCTCGAGCAAGCGCAACGACCAGCTTAGCGAGTCCGCGCTCGTTGATGAAGAGACGCACGGGGATGATCGTCTGCCCGGGGTTCTTCATCTCCTCCTCGAGCTTGCGTAGCTCCTTGCGGTTGAGCAGCAGCTTACGCTCCCGTCGCTCCACATGGTTATTGTAGGAAGCGTAGCTGTACTCCGCTATATACATATTCTTGATCCACAGCTCCCCTCGAGAGAAGTAGCAGTAGCTATCCACGAGAGCCGCTTTGCCCGCACGTATAGACTTGATCTCGCTGCCGACGAGTACGATACCTGCGGTGTACTGGTCGAGGAGCTCATAGTCATAGGTAGCGCGCTTGTTGCGTATGTTGATCGCTCGGGCGGATTGCTTGCCTTTCTTAGCCATAGGGGGTGTGGGTTAAGGGCAACTGCTTAGTCTATCTTGTCAAAGCCTGTGTAGGGTCTCAGAGCCTTGGGGATGATGATGCCCTCGGGGGTCTGATTGTTTTCCAGAAGCGCAGCGACAATGCGTGGCAGAGCGAGGGCACTACCGTTGAGCGTGTGGCAAAGGGTGATCCCCTCCTCAGGGTCACGGTAACGACACATCAAGCGGTTGGCCTGATAGCTCTCAAAGTTGGACACGGAGCTCACCTCAAGCCAACGCTCCTGCGCAGCTGAGAAGACCTCAAAGTCGTAAGTCATCGCACTCGTAAAGCTCAGGTCGCCACCACAGAGGCGGAGGATACGATAGGGGAGCTCAAGCTCCTCGACGAGGCTCTTGACATGTGCGATCATCTTGTCGAGCTGCTGCCACGAGTGGTCGGGACGGTCGATGGAGA